>CAZUKJ010000007.1:891-19012 GCA_964620855.1 uncultured Oscillospiraceae bacterium | reverse complement strand
TGGACGCCGGTGTTCCGATCAAGCGTCCGGTCGCCGGTATCTCCTGCGGCCTGATCTCCGACAAGGAGACCGGCGCATGGCGTACCTTCATTGACATCCAGGGCGTCGAGGACTTCCACGGCGAAATGGACTTCAAGGTCGCCGGTACCACCGAAGGCGTCACCGCCATCCAGATGGACCTGAAGAACGACGGTCTGACCATGGAAATTATCGAGAACGCGCTTGAGATCTGCCGTCAGGCCCGCCTCGAGATCCTCGATGAGATCATCCTGCCGTGCATCCCGGCTCCGCGTCCGGAAGTTTCCGAGTATGCGCCGAAGATGATCTCCATGAAGATCGACCCGAACAAGATCCGCGAAGTCATCGGCTCCGGCGGCAAGACCATCCAGAAGATCACCGGCGAGACCAACATGAAGGTCGACATCGAAGACGACGGCTCCGTCTTTATCTCCGCTGTCGATGCCGAGGCTGCCAACGCCGCCAAGAAGATGATTGACGACATCTGCTTCGTTCCGGAAGTCGGCAAGCTGTACTACGGTAAGGTCGTCCGCATCATCCCCATCGGCGCATTTGTCGAGCTGGTCCCGGGCAAGGACGGCATGATCCACATCTCCAAGCTGGAGAACCGTCGTGTCGAGAAGGTCGAGGATGTCCTGAACGTCGGCGACTGGACCTGGGTCAAGGTCACCGAGATCGACGAGAAGGGCCGCGTCAACCTCTCCCGCAAGGACGCGCTCAAGGAAATGGCTGCGCAGCAGTAATAAACAACCGCAAACGCGGCGAGGAAGCAATTCCTCGCCGCGTTTTTTTGCTTTTCTGTCGGATCAGAGGCGGGAAATATTCCCCGTCCGCAATCTTTCGACACGATCAGCATGTGTGCCGTGTTATCGTATCAGAGGCGGATACACGGCCGGACGCGGATAACCACCGCCATCGCATCATCGTCGCCCGGTGCAGATGCAATCAGTTCGCGCGCCAGCTCGTCCGCATCACCGGCCGACCATTCGGCCAGACACCGGGCGGCTGCCTCACCAATGACTCCGTCCGACACCATGACCAACAAGTCCTCTCTCCCCAGTGACAGGTCGTAGCGCATCGCATGACGGCCATTCCCCGCCGCGTACCCCGGCGGTGCCGTTGCTGTTCCAACCTGTCCCACGCGGCGCCCTTTCCGGTAGTAGGAGGGCGCCGCGCCCTGTTTATACAGTGCAGTCTCTCCGGTCAGCAGGTCAACCTCGAACAGATCAATCGTGGCGAAACCGCCGTCTGCGCGCAGCGTACAGGCCGCGTCGAGCATGCTGATTGCTTCCGGTGCAGGCGTTCCGGTCCGCAGCAGACCTGTCAGTACCGCGACCGCGTGCTGCGACTCCTCTCCGGCAGCCGTACCCGTCCCCATGCCATCACAGAGCAGGACATAAAACCGATGCTCCGGGCCACGAACACACGCGCACCGGTCGCCCGTCTCCGCGCGGCCGGTTTTCCCGGCAGACGCCGCACCAAGCTCACAGCGGAATCGATCCGGCCGCGCCGAGCCCGTCTTGAGAGACTGCGCCGACGCGCGCAGGAAAGACGCCAGAACCGCATACTGCTCCCGCGCGCACTCACGCGCCTGATCCGCCCGCGCCTGACACAGCCGCCGCAGGCGCAGCTCATCGATCTCGCAGTTGAGCGTGCGCAGGAAGCTGTCCATCCGACAGCAGCGGAACTCCGGCGAAAAATCTCCGCGCTGTGCCATCCCATGTTCCAGAATCCGCGGTGCCGCCTCACTCAGCAGCCGATAGGTCTGCTGCGCGTTGTGCTCCCAGCAGCGATCATAGCCGCCGCAGCACCGGCAGATCTCATCTGCCGTCCGATCAAAGATCACCGCGGCATCCTTCGGCGGTGTCCTGCGGTTGGGCTGCTGCAAAAAAGCCCCAAGCAGATCCAGTGTCCCCGCCGCATCATTGAGCCTCGCTCGCATGGATGGCTGCTGATCCTGCATCACCTGCGTTCCCCGAAACAGCACAGCAGGAATTGGGATCGACAGCGCCGCACCGAGTGCCGTCGACGGCACGAGCGCCCAGGCCGAGCCACCCGTTACTGCGATACCCGCCGCGACGCTCACTGTAAACATAAGCGCACGCATCGCACCGCGACGCACCGGAATCGCCAGGCACAGCACTCCGGCCAGCAGGAACGCTGCAGCCGCAGCCCCACCCGATCCAAGCGAAAGATCCAACGCTGCGCCGCACACGCCGGCGATGACCGCACCCATCGTCGTACCCGCCGCGCAGACACTCGCAACAGCCGCCACGACTGCGCCGAGTGTCATTCCGGCCGGAAGGCGAACTGCGGCAAGACCCACAATCAGACAGACACCAAAAAACAGCTCCGCCCACTTGTTGCGGTCATCCAGCGCACATCGGAATGCAATCGTCCCAACGCATGAGAGCAGCGCATTGGCACACCACAGCGCCGTCAGGGCCGCGCTTAGCCCATTGGCCAGCAGAAACACGCCGCCGATCAGCGCAGTCATTCCGGCGCACACCGCCGGTTGAAACCATGGCCGCGCCGCAGACAACGTCGGCGCGAAGATCCGCAGGCACGCGAAGACCAAAATGGCCGCCGCCATCCCCTCCAACCCGGTGTAAAGCCCCCAGAATACCGGGTAACCTACAAGCGCGCCAATCAGTGCTGCCAGTGCGGGCGGGCCGGATGGTGCGATCGCAACCAGACATACCGCCATCGGCAGCGGTCGGTTCAACCAGCCGCCGCCGGCAAGCACAAACGCCGCGGCAGCATACGCCGCACAGGCCGCAGCTGTGCGGCGCTGCGGCCGATCAGATATCGCCTCAAGTCCTTTCTCCCAAGCCCGCAGCAGCACGTTGGGCCGCCGGATCGTCTGTTTCATCGTCAACTCCCCTTTCATTTCTCCCACAATTTACCATATCCAAGAAAATGTTTCTGTCGGGAAATGGAATGGGGAATACCGGGCCACGAATTTTCTTGCACTGGCCCGATTCCAGCGCTATACTGTTAAAAGAAAGGACGATGGAAATGGGAAAAGAAATCGAATGCAAGCTGCTTGCCCCCAGCCGCGAAACGCTCTCACAGGTTGCACTGGCCTTTGCCCCGGCCGGGCAGATCACAAGCAGCGAAACTCTGTACTACGATCTCGGTCCGCTCTCTGAGCGCAAGTGGATGTTCCGCGTCCGTATATCGAATTCCGGCGCACCTGTCTACACATTCAAAGCCCCCGGCAGCGGTTATGAGCGCGTCGAGTTTGAATGCGAAGCCGCATCCGTGCAGGAGGCCGCCCGTAAACTCTCCGCTGCCGGCGCACCTTCCGAGCTGGCGCAGCTCGAGACATTCCCTGTGCTCTGCGGCGCCCGCTTCGAACGCACGACCATCCTGCTGGAAGCCGGCGGCGCAGCCATCGAGCTGGCGCTCGACGACGGCGTGCTCACTGCCGGAGAACGCACCGAACCGATTTGTGAGGTTGAGCTGGAGCTCAAGGCCGGCCCGGTCGAACCCATGCTGGCGCTGAAGGATCGGCTGGCCGAAGAATTCTCTTTAACGGAATCCACACAAAGCAAATTCGCACGGGCGCGCGCACTGGCGCTCGGCACAACATAAGGAGGCTCTGCCATGCAGTATGCAAAGCTCTTCACACCGGTCACGATCGGTACACTGACACTGAAAAACCGCATTGCCATGATGGCCATGCATCATCTTTACACGGAAGACGGTCTGCCGACCGAGCGCTTCTGCCAGTATTACTACAAGCGCGCAGAGGGCGGCACCGGTCTTGTCATTGTCGGCTCGTGCCGCTTTGACGACTACGGCTCAAAGGCACACACGATGAGCCTGCAGAAGCCGGAGCACATCGCACCGTGGAAGGAATTTACCGACGGAATGCACGCACGCGGCGCTGCTGTGGCCGTGCAGCTCTATCACGCCGGACGATATATGCCAAAAAAAGATGCCCCCGCCGGTCGTGCACTCTCGCCGAGCTCGACCTTCTGCGGCTACACCCGCGAGGAAGCCGACGAGATTACAATCGAGGAGATCGAGCAGGTTATCTCTCTTTGGGCCGACGCTGCCGCGCGCGCCAAACTCGCCGGGTTTGACGCCGTGGAGATCAGCGGCTCGGTCGGTTATTTGATCTCTCAGTTCCTTTCCCCGCTGACCAATCTGCGGCAGGATGAGTACGGCGGGAGTTGGGAAAACCGCTGCCGCTTCCCGCTGCGCGTGATCCGCGCCGTCCGCGAAGCGGTCGGACCGGATTACCCCGTGATTTTGCGTATGAGCGGCAGCGACCTGATGAAGGGCTCGCTGACCGAAGAGCCGCTCATCGATTTTGCCAAACAGGCGGAAGCCGCAGGCGTCGACTGTATCAACGTCACGGGCGGCTGGCACGAGACAACTGTGCCGCAGCTGCCGCCGGACGATCCGCAGGGCGGCCTGATGTTCCTCTCGCAGGGCATCCACGACGCCGTCAGCATCCCCGTCATCGGCGGTATGCGTGTCAACCGTCCGGAGAAGGCGGAAGAGCTGCTGCTGACCGGCATGTGCGATATCGTTTCCTTTGGCCGTCCGCTCATCGCCGACCCGGATCTGCCCCGCAAGGCTTTCTGCGGCAAAGAGGCGCTCATCCGCACCTGCGTTGCATGCAATCAGGGCTGTCTGGCTCGCACCTTCTTTGACCGTCCGGTCGAGTGCTTTGTCAACGGCCTGGCCGGGCGCGAGTACGAGCTCGACGCCGATAAGCCGGCCGAAGCACCGAAAAACATTCTCGTTGTCGGCGGAGGCCCGGCGGGCTGCGAATCGGCCATCCGTCTGGCCCACCGCGGTCACCGCGTCACGCTGGCCGAACAGAAAAACCAGCTCGGCGGCCTGCTGGCGCTGGCCCAAAACGTGCCGACCCGCTATGAATTCACGAACCTGATCCACTACTACCGCGCAGCGCTGCTCGATGCCGGCGTGCATCTTCTGCTTGGCTGCAGCGTAATGGCAGACGCCGCGACAGCGTTTGATGCCGTCGTACTGGCCACCGGCGCTGTCCACAGCTATGCAGCCGTTGAGACCGACGGCTCGGCGCGTGTGCTGACGCTTGAGCAGGTGCTCTCCGGCGAAGCCGTTGCCGGCCGCAACGTGATCATGCTCGGCGGTGATTTTCTCGGCTGCGAGACTGCCCGTGCGCTCGTGCGCGGCGCTTCGCTCTCTGCCGATCAGCTGTATTTTATGACCGTCAACCGTGTCACCACACCGGAGAAGATCACCTCCATGCTTCACTCCTCGCGCCGCACGGTCTCCATCGTGGAGCCCGGCCCGAAAACCGGAGGGGGCTACGAGCGGGGCACCAGCTGGCCGACGCTCGGCGAGCTCAAGCGCCTCGGCGTGGCGCAATATAAGAGCACACAGCTCAAAGCCGTCAGAGACGGCTTTGCGCTGCTGGAAACGCCCAACGGCGAGCAGCGCATCGAGTGCGACACCGTCGTCGTCAACCTCCACCGCACACCGGTCGCGCCGCTGCAGGCCGAGATCGAGGCGCTCGGCATCCCGGTTTATCCGATCGGCGACTGTGTCCATGCCGCTTCTGCGCTGTACGCTATCCGCGACGCCGCAAGCTTGGGCTGCACCCTGTAATGAGAGGAACAAACTGCTTATGATGTGTTTCAGACAGTCCGCCGCGCAGGCCGCCTGCGCCGCTGTGTGTTGAGCCATGGCCGGGGTTCTGACGCTGCTAAGCGTCCTCTACGGTCTTTCCGGCATCGCCGTTACGCTGCTTGCAGCGCTGCATGCCTATCACTATCTCGATGAATTCGCCGCAAATTCCGGAACAGTGAGCTGCGAGCGCGGCGCAGAATTTGTCGGCCGGCCTGATCCGAAGCAGCTGCGCCGCCGCGCCATCGCTATTGGCATCTGCTTTATCCTCGGCTTGGCGGTGCTGATCGTGTTTGCCGTCGCGGGTCTTGGCCTCGATCGGCCCACATTCTCCACGCACTACACGCTCAAGGTACTCGGCCGCACCTACGAAGAGGCAAATGTTGCGCTGTTCGCCCTGCTGCCGATCTCAGCGGCTGCCTGCGCCGCGCTGGCCGCATTTGCGATCTGGCGCAGACTGCGGATGCTTGAGCGCTGCCGTGTCTGCCTGACAGCGGACAGCCTGTACGGCGTCAGCTTCGAGCCAAACCTCCTCGGCTGCCGCGCTGTGTTGTTTGACATTCGCTATGCCGACATCACCTGTCTGCGCGACGACGGCAATGCGGTGATCCTCGAAGCGCGCGCCCGATCGGTACGTGTACCGGTCTGCAACCCGCCTTTACTGCTGCAGGCGATTGCCGCCCGCACAGAACTCTGCTCCTAAAACCAACGGCGTGCCGCAGTCTGCGGCACGCCGTTTTTCTACTATTGCTCCAAACCGGGATGGGACTGACTCCTCCCGGTTTATTTTATGTCTCCAGATATTTGGCCAGCTTACGGCCAAGCGGCAGCAGCACCGCGCCGACGAGGTTGCCAAGCGTGATCACAAGCAGGCACACAAACGTCTCTCCCGACCACAGCGTTCCGGCTACCGCGAAGTAGTACATATCTGCAATGGAATGCTCCGTACCGGTGAGAATGAAGACCATAACACCGAACACGAGCGCGCAGTACTTGCCGACCTCGTGGGGGATCACCTTGTAGCCCTCCACCGCAATATAGATCAATACATTGCAGACGACACCAAGCAGGAACAGGCTCAGAAAGCTATCATCGAGTTTCGCCTGACACAATCCGGCGGCCGCCTCCGAGAAGCTCGCGCCAAGGCGGGTCAGCCGCACCAGAGATCCCATAGCCCACGTTCCGACCAGATTACCGAGCCAGATAACAATGAGGCTGGCGGCATACGACGGCGGATTATCAAAAACATAGCATGCCTTTCCGGTATAAAGCGCAAATCCCAGCGAGCAGATCGTAAACAAGCCGACGGTGAACAGCAGCGCGCCAAGCGGTTTTGCGGTTGGAAGCAGTGCGAGGTAAACGTTGCCGCCGATTCCGATGCAGAAACCGGCAAGAATGGCGTAAACAAATGTGCTGAGTGTTTTTTTCATGCGATTGGGGCCTCCAGATGGTTATTTCAGATGCTGATCCAAAAACGCGACCACAGCTTGGTGGATCTCGTCATTTTCCCATGCCCGGTCGGTGCCGTGACCGGCTCCCTCGTGCAGGATCAGGCTGACGTCACAGCCCGCCGCAGACAGCGCTTCATACAGGCGCTCCGACTGGCGCTGCGGCACATCGGCGTCCTTTGTACCGTGCAGAATCAGCGTTGGGGGCGAATCGGGTGTGATGTAGTTGAGCGGGTTGCTTCTGGCGCAGATCTCCGGAATCTCCGGCAGCGGAGCGCCGAGGAACTGCGACTCCGGCGAACGGGCGTCGTTATGTTTCAGGAAGAATGTGCCGAAGGTGTCGTCCTCATCGAGTTTGGAAAAGTCCATCGGACCATAGAAGTCGACGCAGGCAGCGACGGATGAGTCGACGTCGCGGTACTGGCCGACGTCGAATTCCCTCTGCTTTCCGGTCATCGCCGTAAAGACACTCAGGTAGCCGCCGGCAGAGCCGCCAAATGTGGCAATGCGGTCAGGATCAATGTCGAAATGCTCGGCATAGGTCTTGAGGAATCGAATGGCCGTTTTGACGTCGTGCACCGCACCGGGCCATCGCGACTCCGATGCCTTGCGATACTCCACATCGACCACAACGTAACCGGCGTCACACAGCCAGGACAAGTTGCACAGGTTGCCCATATGCTCGTAGAGTTCAAAGCCGCCGCCCGCCATGTGAATCACGACCGGCATCTTGCGCTTGACCGGCTGCATACCGGGCCGCGCGTGCGGCTCGTTTGGCACCATGATGGCAAGGTGCAGCGGGCGCTTGCGCGGGTTGCCGGGGATGGCACTGTGCATCCCGGCCTCGCTGTCGCCGAGCAGCTGGGAGTATACGATCCCGGTGTGGATCGTGATATTGGCCTTTCCGGCATCCGGCTCATTGCGGGAGATGGTTGTAATCACGGGAGAAGTCCTCCTTTATTTTTTTGATGGATACCGTTAGTATACCACCATTATGGTACCCACTTCAACCGAAATTCATAGAATCCGATCAATTTTATCTCTCATTTTATGGCGCCGGCCGGTAGCCGACGGCCAGATCGACCACATTCTTCAGCGGTCGTCCGTCAAGATAGCGGTCCAGATTCTCGGCAATTATGCCGATGATCTTCTCCTCTGTCTGCGCCAGATGGCCAAAGCTCGCACCCGCAACATGCGGTGTGATGAGTACATTGTCCAACTGCCAGAGCGGATGCTCCGACGGCAGCGGCTCTGGATCGGTGACATCCAGCGACGCGCCCCACAGATGCCCGGCGCGCATCACGCGCACCAGATCATCCGTTACGATCAGGCTGCCGCGGCCCACGTTGACAAGCACGGCGTCCTTTTTGCAGCGCAGCAGCCGTGCCTCATCAAACAATCCGCGCGTGAGCGGCGTGTCCGGCAGCGCGCAGAGGATATAATCCGCAAGCGGCAGCAGTATGTCGAGCGCATCGAGCGTATGCATCTCATCATAACAGTCCGGGCAGGCGCCCGCCGTGCGGCGCACGCCGATGATGTGCATCTCAAACGCACGAAGACGCTTGGCCGTCTCCGTCCCGATATCACCCGCGCCGAGGATGAGCGCTGTCTTTCCCTCAAGTGTCTTCTGCTCTCCCGCATCGCGCCATAGGCTCTGCTGCTGATTGCGCACATACGGCACAAATGTGCGGCAGAACACAAGCATGGAGCCAATCATATGCTCGCTGATGACCTTGCCGAACGCACCGGTGGTATTCGTGAGCATCACAGTCTGCGGAAAGTGTTCCATCGCGGAATAGGCATTCACGCCGGACCAGGGGATCTGCAGCCAGCGCAGGTTCTTCGCCTGCGCGAGCTCCTCCTGTGTCAGATTGCCGATAACGACCTCCGCCTCCGGCAGCGTTCGCGCCTTGTCCTCCCCGGACTCACGCGTAAAGATCAGCTCGCAGCGGCCTGCCGCCGCTTCCACGATCCGTTCCTTGAGCTCCTGCGAGCGGTCGAATGCAACCAGGACTTTCATGCTCATGCTCCCTGCGCCATACGGTGCGCGGTATCAAGTGCCAGCGTGATCATATTCACAAGGCCCTTTTCCCGGTCCTCTGTCGGCATCTCTTCACCGGTGTAGATGTGGTTTGAAACCGTGCAGATCGTCAGCGCGCGCTTGCCCGCCTCGGCGGCGTTGAGGTACAACCCCGCCGCCTCCATCTCCACCGCAAGCACACCGAGCGCCTTCCAGCGGTCGTTGAATTCCGGATCGGCGTGGTAGTAGGTGTCGACCGAGAGCAAATTGCCGACGCGTGTGCTCAGGCCCAGCTCCTCCGCCGCAGCCAGCGCTGCAGCAACCAGCTCCCACGACGCAATCGGTGCAAATGTCCCATTCAGGCAGAACTGGTCGGCATAAGCAGAATTTGTGCACGCGCCGAGGCCGAGGAGTACATCCCGCAGGTCCAGATCGTCGGCCAGGCCGCCGGCCGTTCCGATGCGGATAATGTTGTCGACGTCATAATTGTGATAAAGCTCGTGGCTGTAGATGCCAATCGACGGGATGCCCATGCCGCTGGCCATTACGGTGACGGGCGTACCCTTCCACGATCCGGTATAGCCCTGTACACCGCGGACGTTGTTGACGAGTACTGCGTTCTCCAGAAAGGTCTCGGCAATAAACTTTGCCCGCATGGGGTCGCCGGGCATCAGCACCGTCTTGGCGATCTCGCCTTTGACAGCAGAATTATGGGGTGTCGGAGTCAGGCTCATGGTCAGATTTCTCCCTTCTTCATCGTCTTGGCGGCGCCGACCACACGGCTCGTGCCCAGTCGGCAGACACCAAGCTGCAAATACTCTTCTGCGTCCGCAAGGTCGGCAATGCCGCCGGATGCTTTGACTTTCACTTCCGGTCCGACCGTTTTGCACAGCAGCGCAGCGTCGCCCGGTGTTGCGCCGCCGGTGGAAAAGCCGGTGGAGGTTTTGATATAGTCTGCCCCAGCCTCCGTAACAATCCGGCACAGCTGCACTTTTTCCTTCTCGGTCAGCAGGCACGTTTCGATGATCACCTTGAGCAGGCGGCCGTCGCAGGCGGCCTTGACGTCCCGGATCTCCGAACACACCTCGTCATACAGGCCGTCTTTGACCCAGCCGAGATTGACGACCATATCGATCTCGGAAGCGCCGTTTCGCACCGCATCTGCCGCCTCAAAACACTTGACCGCCGTAGTCGCATAGCCGTTCGGAAACCCGATCACCGTGCAAACAGGCGTTTTTCCCTGCAGGTGCTCCGCCGCCTGCCGGACATAAGCCGGCGGAATGCACACGGACGCACAGCCATAGTCTGCAGCTTCGTCGCAGACGGCTCGGATCTCGTCCCACGTCGCCGTCTGGCGCAGCAGCGTGTGGTCACACGCGGAAAGAATCTCGGAAAGTTCCATATGTCTCACCTCAAAATGGTTTGTCTTCAGTATAAAAGCCGCCTGCGCAAAAGTCAAATTGCGTTTTACCCGGCCGTCTGCTATAATCAGGGTAACCAGGATATACTATGATCAAAAACAGGAGGTCAATCGCCATGGATAAGCAGGCAATGTATCAGCTCACCTACGGCCTGTTCGTGCTCACCGCCCGCGAGGGTGACAAGGACAACGGCTGCATCGTCAACACAGTCACGCAGGTCACAACCACGCCGAACCGCATCACCGTGGCTGTTAACAAGCAGAATCTGACGCACGATATGATCCTTTCGACCGGCCTGCTCAACGCCTCGATCCTGAGTGTCGACGCACCGTTTGCAGTCTATCAGCACTTCGGCTTCCAGAGCGGCAAAACGGTCAATAAATTCCCGGGCGAGTTTACCCGCAGCGAAAACGGCTTGATTTATATTCCGGCCGCCGCCTGCGCCTACCTCTCCGGCAAAGTCGTCACTGCGACGGATCTCGGCACGCACACGCTGTTTTTGTGCGATGTAACCGACGCAAAAATGCTCACGGACGCCCAGCCGGTAACCTATGCCTGGTATCAGGAGCACATCAAGCCCAAGCCGCAGCCGACGCAGGCAAAGGGCTGGCGCTGCAAGGTCTGCGGCTATGTCTACGAGGGCGAAGAACTTCCGGCAGACTTTATCTGCCCGCTCTGCAAGCACGGCGCAGACGATTTCGAGCGGATTTAACCATAGCGGCAAGGTGTGTGCCACACCTTGCCGCTTTTATTTTAGAAATTGTGATCCTATCTAAAGCCCCCGGAGCGAGATCATTCTCACTCCGGGGGTTGATTTTATTCGGTTCTGAGCGCTTCGACCGGATCTTTGCGCGCTGCAAAGCGCGACGGGATCAGGCCGGCGATCACCGTCAGAAGCACACTGATAACAACAAGTATCACCGCGGCAGCAGGCGGCAAAACCGCACCGAGGGACTGGATGCCGGTCAGGCGGCGGACGATCGCATTGATCGGAAGGATCAGAAGCAGCGTCAACCCGATGCCAAGGCAGCCGGAGACCAGACCTTCGATGATCGTCTCGGCATTGAACACGCGGGCAATGTCCTTCTTCGAAGCGCCGATGGCGCGCAGGATACCGATCTCCTTCGTGCGTTCAAGGACGGAAATGTAGGTGATGATACCGATCATGATCGACGAGACGACGAGCGAGATGGCGACGAACGCGATCAGAACGTAGGAAATGGCGTTGATGATCGTGGTGATCGAGCTCATCAGCAGGGCAACATAGTCGGTATAGGTGATCTCATCGGCCTCGCTCACAGTGTCGTTGTAGTCCTGAATCATGGCAGCGACATTGTCCTTGTCTTCAAAGGTCGAGCAGTAGATGCTGATCGAAGACGGGCTGTCCAGATCGAGGTAGCCGAGTCGGTCGAGGTTTTCTTCGTAAGTTGCCTCGGAGTATTTCGCAGGCATATATGTATCATACAGATATGTCAGCTGCGCCGTCGAAAGTGCTTCGACGCCCTCCATGCCGCCGGCAAGTGCAACATCGAGCATGCCGGCCAGCTGATCGTTCGAGAGCTGGCTCATCTGCTGGGCAACGCCGGAAGCATACTGCACACGCACCTGCTCTTCCATCGACTGTCTGACCTGTGCAAAGAGTGTCTCATCATCCATCTGGGCGATATACGAGCTGATGGTTGCGGAATCGACGCCCATCTCGGCCGCGTACTGTGCAGTGATCTGCTGCTCAATCTGCTCGCGGGTCACGCCCGCCATCTGCTGGTCGAGGACGGCGGCAACATACGCCTCCGTCGGCTGGCTCATCGCGTCAACGTAACAGGCCGCCTTCTCCGCGGCGGTCAGGCCGGTCAGATATGCCGTGATCTCGTCGGCCTTCTCTTCATCGGTCGGCTCGACTTCGTCACCGGTGGCAAACGGCAGCGCAGTGAAAATATCCACTGTCTCGTCCGCCAGCTGATCGGCAACGATCTGCATCCCGGAAGTCCGGGTGATCGCCAGCTCCGTCAGCGCGCTGGTGTATCCGATCGCGCCGGTCACCATCGTGCTGGTCGCATCTTCGTTCGGTCGAGCAATGCCGACCACCTTGAGCGTCATACCAACCCCATCGGAGTTGTAGAGATACTCCACGCCTGCTTCAGAGGCGGACAGGTCAATGTAGCCGCCGGTGGATGCGTCGAAGGCGTAGTACTCTGCGGGCAGAATGACCTTAAATGAAGTCTCGCAAATCTCGTCATACGACCAGCTCAGCTGCTCAGATTCGATTGCCTCTCCGCGCATCATCGCCTGCATGGCGGTGTTCATATCCTCAGACGAGATATAGCCGAGCGCATAGAGCATCAGATCGGAGATTTCGTTGTTCGGGTCCACAAAAAGAACGACTTCGTCGGCGTTTGTCGGCCACTGGCCGTAGATCAGATCATACTGGTCTTTGACCTGCTCGCCAACCAATTCGCCGTTCTCGCCCGGCAGCAATTCCTCCCAGACGTCCATCTCACTGTACATCGAACCCATCGACGAGGAGAAATACGAGGAGTAATCACCGCCGAACATCGCACCCATGGCCTCCTGGAGCATGGTCATCACATCAGACTTGACGATGTTGCCGTCTTCATCCTCCGTGAAGAAGTTGAAGTCGAAATCATAACCGTAGCGGATCGTGGCAAGCTCAGCGATCGGGTTGCCCTCCATCTCCAGATAGTTCTTAAACGCCTTGAGGTTATTCTTCTCCGTCTCGGCATTCATCATCGAGTTCATCAGCTCGTACATAACCGTCGAGGAATAGATGTAGCCGTCCTGATGCGGTTCGCCTTCCGCCTTTTCCTGCTGCGCTCCCATCAGGCTCGTGACCATGCTCGACATATCGATCGACTCCGACTCAATGGTGATCGGATACGAGGACAGGGTTTCCTCCTGTACCTGATCGATATAGCTCTGAATGCCGTTCGACAGCGACAGGATCAACGCAATACCGATAATGCCGATCGAACCGGCAAAGGCAGTCAGAAGCGTACGCGCCTTCTTGGTCATCAGGTTGTTGAGAGACAGCGATGTGGCGGTACGGTGCGTCATCGGCTTTTTCTTGATCCGTGCCGGCGCCTGCTTGGCGTTTTCATCGATACCGTCGAACGGATCGGTATCGTCGATCACGCGGCCGTCAAGCACACGGACGATGCGGGTGGAATACTTCTCCGCCAGATCCGGATTGTGCGTAACCATGACGACCAGGCGATCCTTGGCAACCTCCTTGAGGATCTCCATAACCTGCACACTCGTCTCTGTGTCAAGTGCACCGGTCGGCTCGTCGGCCAGAATGATGTCGGGGTTGTTGACCAGCGCACGCGCAATCGCAACGCGCTGCATCTGGCCGCCGGACATCTGGTTCGGCTTCTTCTTGAGCTGATCGCCCAGACCAACCTTTTCAAGCGCCTCGATCGCGCGGCGACGGCGCTCCGCACGACCGATGCCGGAAAGCGTCATCGCCAGCTCGACGTTGCGCAGAACGGTCTGATGCGGAATCAGGTTATAGCTCTGGAATACGAAGCCGATCGCGCGGTTGCGGTATACATCCCAGTCACCGTCCCGGAAATCCTTGGTCGACTTTCCGTTGATGATCAAATCGCCTGAGGTATACTTGTCGAGACCGCCAATGATGTTCAGAAGCGTCGTCTTTCCGCAGCCGGACTGACCGAGGATCGAGACGAACTCGCTTTTGCGAAAGCTGAGGCTGACGCCGTCAAGCGCGCGGACGGTCGTGTCGCCGGTCTTATAGTCTTTCCGAATGTCCTTTAACGTGAGCATTTACAGGTTCCTTTCAATTTTTCTCAGAGCTTTATCATACTCTTTTCCCCATGTGAAATCAACCGCGCAATGGCCGGAACTACGGCACAAACGCAAAATTTACAGTTTGTTCAAATCCGCCCCGCCGCAGACAGCCGCGCAGCAAAACGAGGATGCAGACTCCCTGCATCCTCGCATTTTCTCTTATTCCTCTGCCTCTGTGACTGCGCGATAAAATACGTTGTACGGCGCAGCCGTCAGTCCGGGAAACGCCCCTCGGGCGCAATAGACCGCATAGTCCTGGAACAGGATCGGGCAGATCAGCCCCTCCTCCATAACCAGCTCGTGCAAATCGTATGCATTGCCGATGTTCTCAAGCATTTTCATCGCCGCATCGAGTGCTTCCTTGTGACCGCCGATACCGTAACTCGCCGAGCCGTAGGTTTTGAAAAATTCCTCTAAGCTAAAATCCGCAGTCAGACGGATCTCGCCGAGGTAGCAGTCAAACTCACCGTTTTTCAGTGCGGCCGTATATGCGCTGGCCGCCAGTGCACTGACCTCGACCGCGAAGCCCGCCTCGCGCAGCGCCTCAGCAATATCCTGCGCCGCCGCAACGCGCGACGAATCGCCTGCATTGACGATCAGACGCACGGTCGAATCCGCCGGGATCTCCGCAGTAAAGGCGGACGGATCATAGTCGTAGCGCGCAGCCAAGGAACGGTCATAACCGGCATACCGCGCAGACGCAGGCAGCGTCGCAACCGTACCGAATCCGGCAAAATCTTCTGTCAGAAGCGTCTCGCGGTCGATCAGCCACGTCACACCGGCGCGCAGCTGCATGTCTGCAAACACACCCTCGCTGCAGTTGAAGCCCAGATAGACCATCACTGTCGTCGGGCATGTCCAAAGCTCATAGTCGGAGTGGTAGACATAGGCGGTGCCGGCCGTCGGGTCGGTACAAACAAGCGAGATTTCGCGCAGCTCAAAGCTGTCACGCACCTCGGAAGAGTCTGAGACCGCAACGAGCGTGACCGCAGCGTCGCCAAACGGCCGCTCTTTTTCCTGCCACCACGCATCTGACGGCTCCAGACACAGCGGTGCCGTTGCCAACACATACGCACCGCTGCCCGTCGGATGCAGGCGGCTGCCCGTGCCGGCTTTGATGATCGGGATGTCCAGCAGCAGCGGCAGATCGCCGCAGGCGGTATCGAGAGTGATCGTCACCGTGCGCACGTCTGTTGCGGTGATGCTGCTGATGTGCGCAAAGCGGCTTTCATAGTAATCGGACGCTCCGGCCAGTTCATACGAAGCGACTATGTCGCTGCTTGTGATCGCAGAGCCATCGGAAAAGCAAGCGCCGGAGCGCAATACAAACTTCCATGTCTTTTCATCCAGTGACATCTCGCTGCTCTCGCAGAGCACCGGCGTTGCGGTGAATTCCGGCGAGACCTCAAACAGGCCCTCATAGAGCAGCGGGAAGATCGTGCGGTTCTCCTGCGACAGGCAGGTATACGGATTCCACCCATCGGAAGGGCTGTACGCCAGTCCATATGCCTCAGTATCGTCCGCTGCAGTGTCGGCGATCTGTTCCGGTTCGACAGGCACGGCAGCGTCTTCTTCAACCGGCGTCGTCAGAACCGGATCGCCCGCCGCGCCGCAGCCGGCCAGCAGCAGACAGCAGACAAGCACAAGTGCCGTCAAACGTCGCAGCTTCACACAGATCTCCTCCTTCGTTTATGGGATTTGAATAATACCGGCCATCGAACCGCGCGCATCGCCCACACGGCGGTGCGACCAGTACCGATCCGGTTCACACGCGGTGCATGCGCTTGTAATATCGATGTGTTCCGGTTTCACGCCGGAGCGCTCCAGCCACAAGCGGTTGAGCGCCTTCAGATCGACATGGTATTTTTCTCCGGTCTGCCGGATGGCCGCCTCAGCTTCCTCGCCAAGCGCTTCACGCATGGCGTCGGGCACATCTCGATCGGTCTCAAAGCAGCACTGGGAAATGCAGGGGCCAATGGCTGCGTGCACATCCTGCGGGCAGCAGCCGAATGCCGCAGTCAACTCGCGCACCGTTTTGGCCACGATGCCGAGCGCCGTACCGCGCCAGCCGGAGTGGACGGCCGCTGCGGCTTTTTTAACCGGATCATAGAGTAGGATCGGCACACAGTCAGCAGAAAAGCAGCACAGCGCAATGCCGGATCGATTGGTGATCAGCGCATCGCAGGAATTGGTCTGTTCGCGGAACAATCCCGCACCACACGAATCGCGAGACACGCGCAATACTCGATCTGTATGGATCTGATTGGTAAAGACGGTGTTTTCCGGCAGGAAACCGACCGCGCTGCCAAGCCGGGAGTAATTCTCGCGGAGATTCTCCCAACCGTCGCCGCGGTGCACACCGAGGTTCAAGCTTGCCAGATGGCCCTGCGACACACCGCCAAGGCGAGTGGTAAAGCAGTGGCGCGCCGGTGCAAGCGTATCGGAAACGAGATATTCCAGCGCATCGTGTTGGATCAGATGAAACGCCATGGCTGCTCCTTACTGCGCCGCCTGATCTTTGTCGAGGCAGCAGTTCTTGTATTTCTTTCCGCTGCCGCACGGGCAGGGATCATTGCGGCCGATCTTGACTTTCTTGACCACCGGCTGACGGCGATATGTCTTATCCACACCGCCTTCGACCACATCCTTGGCAACCTTCTCGCGCTTGACCTCGTCCGGCGACTTGATCCGCACGGCGAAGATCCGGCGCACTGTCTCCTCGCGGATGGCGTTGACCATGGCCTCGAACATCTCGTAGCCTTCTCGCTTGTACTCGACGACCGGGTCGGTCTGGCCGTAGGCGCGCAGACCGATACCCTGACGCAGATCGTTCATGGCGTCAATGTTGTCCATCCAGTATTCGTCGACGACACGCAGCATCATCACGCGCTCAATCTCGCGCATCAGCTGCGGGCCGTATTCGGACTCCTTCTTCGCATAGGTCTTCAGCGCGAGTTCGTTGACGCGCTCAATGATCGTCTCTGCGGTCAGCTTCTTGACCTCGTCGTCCGTTGCCTTGTAAGCTCCAACCGGAATATACAGGCCTTCAAACTTCGAGACGATTCGACGGAACTGGTCATGATCCTCCACGCGGCCGCCCTGACCAAGCTCATTGAGCACGGTCGATTCGATAAAGCCGCGCAGCATACTCTGCACCGACTGCTGCAGATCCTCGCCGTCGAGCACGCGGCGGCGCTGATCGTAAATGGTCGTACGCTGGATATTCATGACATCATCATACTCAAGCGTATTCTTGCGCACCTGATAGTTGCGGCTCTCGACCTTTTTCTGTGCGTTTTCAATGGCATTGGAAAGGATCTTCTGGTCGATGGGCGTATCCTCGTCGATGCCAAGCGAGTCGAGCATACCGGCCACGCGGTCGGTGCCGAACAGACGCATGACGTCATCATCCAGCGACAGGTAGAAGCGCGTGTTGCCCGGATCGCCCTGACGGCCGGCACGGCCGCGCAGCTGGTTATCGATACGACGGGACTCGTGGCGCTCTGTGCCAACGATAAACAAGCCGCCCGCTGCACGCACTTTTTCAGCCTCGGCATCCGTAGAAACCTTATGGCTTGCATACGCCTCATTATAGGCCGCGCGCGCAGCGAGAATTTCCGGGTCGGTCGTCTCGGCAAAGGAGTTCGACTCGGCGATCAGCTCCTCGCTCAGGCCCTGCTTGCGCAGATCTGCTTTTGCGAGATACTCCGGGTTGCCGCCAAGCACAATATCCGTACCGCGGCCAGCCATGTTCGTGGCGA
>CAZUKJ010000007.1:0-881 GCA_964620855.1 uncultured Oscillospiraceae bacterium | reverse complement strand
ATCGTGACCGCGCCGAGCTTACCGGCCTGCGCAACAATCTCCGCCTCTTTCTCATGGTGCTTGGCGTTGAGGACAGTGTGTCGGACGCCGGTTTTGCTCAGCATACGCGAAAGCTGCTCGGACTTTTCAATCGAGATCGTGCCAACGAGGACCGGCTGGCCCTTGGCGTGGCACTCCCGGATCTGGCTGATGACCGCGCGGTATTTGCCTGCCTCCGTCTTGTAGACCACATCCGGCTCGTCAATACGCGCAATCGGTTTGTTCGTCGGGATCTCGACGACGTCGAGCTTGTAAATGCCGTTAAACTCCTCTTCTTCCGTCAGTGCCGTACCGGTCATGCCGGAGAGCTTGCCGTAAAGGCGGAAGAAATTCTGGAAGGTGATCGTGGCGAGCGTTTTCGACTCGTTGGCCACCGTCACGCCTTCCTTGGCCTCGATTGCCTGGTGCAGACCCTCGTTGTAGCGGCGGCCATACATCAGGCGGCCGGTGAATTCGTCAACAATGACGACCTGACCGTCTTTGACAACGTAGTCCGTATCGCGCTTCATCAGGCCGCGCGCCTTCATCGCCTGCGTGACATGATGCGAGAGCGTCGCATTCTCCGGATCGGACAGGTTTTCGATGCCGAAGAACTGCTCGGCCTTCTGCAGACCAGCCGCCGTCAGTGTGACGGTTCTATCCTTCTCGTCAACGACATAGTCGCAGTCGTAATCATCAACAACCTCTTTGTCGTCGGTCTTAGCGAAGACCTGCTTGCGCATCCGGGAGCCGAGCTTGAAAACGCAAACGCCCCGCCGCTAAGCAATTTCATCGATCAACTTTTGCTTCTAAATCTAAGCTCAACGCACGGACTACGATGATTCCACCTCCGCATTGCGCGT
>CAZUKJ010000006.1:0-20319 GCA_964620855.1 uncultured Oscillospiraceae bacterium | reverse complement strand
GGAGCGGGACTTCGAACCCTTGTAGTTGTTCTTCTTGTTGCCGCCCTTGCTGTTCTTGCCGCCAAAGCGCTGCTTGCCGCCCTGCTGGTTCTGCTCGCGCTCAGAGACGAACTTATCCACGTCGTCAAAGCGGGATGTATTCACCGTAACGGCGGACGTGTCGACAACGCGGCGCTCGCGCTTGCGCTGCTCGACCGGCGGGTTCTGCTTCTGCTGCGCCCCCTGCGCCTGCGGCTTCTTTTCACCGCCCTGCGGCTTGCTGTGCTGATTCTGCTGCGGTTTCTTCTCGCCCTGCGGCGCGGACTCGGCCTTGGGCGCTTCGGCCTTCGGAGCCTCGGCGACGGGCGCCACGGCGAAGACCTGTTCGATCGATTCGATCTGGTTGCGCTGTGTCAGCACGTCGAAGAGCACATTGAGCTGCTCCTCCGTCAAAACCTGCTGAGAGCTGCGGGGCTTTTCAAAAAACTCCGTAACCAGCTCCGTGATCGTCTTGGTGGGCAGGCCAAAATCTTTAGCCATGTCACCAACCCGGTATTTTCCATACGTACTCATTCAGCCACCTCCAACTGTTTTTTCTCCTGATGATGCCGGCCGGGCCGGCGTTCGAGCTGCGCAAGCAGCTGCTCATAATTCGCGGGCTGCTCCAGCGCGCGGACAAATGCCGCCGCGAGCTTCCGCTCGGTCACACCGCAAAAAACGCAGACGGCTTTGCCGAGTGCAGCGCCCAGATCGTCCTTTGTGACCGGGGCTTTGAGCATCGGCACCTCATACGCTTCCGACCAGCCGGAAGCGCGGCGCAGCGCATTTGCGGACGCATCGGATGGGACGACGATCAGCCGCACTTTTCCGCGGGCAACCGCCGCGGCAACCATCTCCTCACCGGTGATGAGATTTCCGCCTTTTCTGGCAAGGCCCAGCAGGCGGAGCGCTTTTTCGCTCATTCGCCCACCTCCATTGCCTTTTCGAGCGCATCATAGACTTCCTGCGGAATCGCAGTGTCAAACGCGCGTTCAAGCGACTTGGATTTGATCGCCTTTTTCAGGCACGCAGATGCCGGGCATACATACGCGCCGCGACCGGGTGCTTTGCCGCGGAAGTCGAGCGCGATTTCGCCTTCCGGCGAGCGCACGACGCGGACAAGCTCTTTCTTCGGCTTCATCTCGCGGCAGCCGACACACTGTCGCATCGGAATCTTCTTTTGCACGGCAATACCCCCTTTAACACTTCAGCCAACGGCGTACAGGACGACTCCTTGTCCGCCGTTTCCTTTTTATTCGGAGACTTCCTCCGTCTGCTCGTCAGCTTCCTCGACGATCGCAACGCCTTCCGGCATCGGCTCGTCATCGGCCTGGCTGACCGGTTTGATGTCGATCTTATAGCCGGTCAGGCGGGCAGCGAGGCGGGCATTCTGGCCTTCCTTGCCGATGGCCAGCGAAAGCTGATCATCCGGAACAATCGCGCGGCAGGCCTTCATGCCCGGCACGAGGCGGACTTCCACAACATCAGCCGGGGAAAGCGCGGCGGCAATGAACTCTGCCGGATCTTCCGACCAGGTGACGATATCCATTTTTTCGCCCATCAGCTCGTCAACAATCGCGCCGACACGGCCGCCGCGGTTGCCGACGCACGCGCCGACCGGATCGACATTGGCGTCATTCGACCAGACCGCCAGCTTGGTACGGGAACCAGCCTCGCGCGCAATCGAGCGGATCTCGACAACGCCGGAGGCAATCTCCGGAACTTCCAGCTCAAACAGGCGCTTGACCAGGCCCGGATGCGTGCGGGAGACAATGACCTGCGGGCCGCGGGTGGAACGACGCACCTCCACGACGTAGACGCGAACGAGGTCGCCCTCGTGGAAGTCTTCGCCGCGAACCTGCTCGCCGGAAGCCAGCCATGCGTCGGTACGGTCAGAACCGGAACCGATGCGGATGGTCATGTCGCCGGTCTTCGGCTCGATGCGCAGCACCGTACCGGTGAGGATCTCGTGCTCCTTCGAAGAGAAGGTGTCGAAAATCATGCCGCGCTCAGCCTCGCGGATGCCCTGAATGATGACCTGCTTGGCCGTCTGGGCAGCAATGCGGCCGAACTCTTTCGTCTCAATGTCGACGCCGACCAGATCGCCCAGCTCGGCAGCCGGGTAGATCTCGCGCGCGGCTTCGAGCGTGATTTCAGTCGCCGGAACATAGACTTCATCGACGACTTCCTTCTGGACGTACATACGAATCTTTTCCTCGGTCAGCTCGACAAACACATTGTCGACGTAACCGTCGCGGTCTTTCTTGTAGGCGGCGGTCAGCGCCTGGGTAATCTTATCGACCATGTACTGCTGCGGGATACCGCGCTCTTTCTCAAGCTGCGCCAGTGCCGCAAAGATTTCACTGTTGACCATGATTGCTCGGTCCCTCCCTTAAAACTCCACCTTCAGCCGCACCTGCGCGACCTCGGATTTTTCAAAGTTCAATGTCTGCTTGCCGGACTCAATGGTCACGGCGCCATTTTCATAACCGGTCAGCTTGCCGGCGAAGTCCTTCGCGCCGTCCTTGGCGCGATAGAGCTTGACTTCGACATCCTCGCCCATACACGCGGCAAAGTGTGCCGGCGTTCTGAGCGTGCGGCCGATGCCCGCTGAGCTGACTTCAAAATTGTAGCTGTCCGGAATCGGATCCTCCGCATCGAGCACGGGATCGACGGCACGGGAAACCGCCTCGCAGTCGTTGATGTCGACGCCGCCCTCTTTGTCGATATACAGGCGCAGGAACCACTCGCCGCCCTCGCGGACATACTCGACATCCCAGAGCGTACAGCCCTTTTCCTGCACGATCGGCTCGGCAAACGCGCGGACTCGTTCGGTGACTTTCATACAAAACTCCCCATTTCATAAACAAGAGAGTGGGGTGAAACCCCACTCTCCAGTCCAACTTCTTCTCTAGTGTACAGCAATTATATCACGCGTATTCATTAAATGCAAGGATATTTTCAAAAAAACCCCGGAATTTCAAGGCTTTTCGGGCGTTTGGCGCTCCTTACAAAAGCCCCGTCGACCGCAGATACGACATGATTCCCGCGGCAATACCCTCCGCCAGCTGCGTCCGGTAAGACGAAAGCCGGAGCTGCGCCAGTTCCGCCGGGTTTGTAACATAGCCCATTTCGACAAGCGCAGCAGGCATCTTTGTCTCACGCATAAGGAAATAGTCGCCGGTTCGGACGTTGTTGTCACGCGCGCCGGTGGCCGCAAGAACGCTCTCGTGCAGTGCGCGCGCCAGCGGGACCGACTCGGTCTTGCCCGCAAGATAATAGGTCTCAATACCGTGCAGCGCCGTACTCGACGACGATGCGTTCGAGTGAATCGATACAAAAATATCTGCGCCGAGGTCGTTGGCAAGGCCCACGCGGTCTGCCAGCATCACATAAACATCGCTCGTCCGGGTCAGGTGTACTTCAACCCCAGCCGCTTCCAGAATCGCGCCGACCTGCAGCGCAACCTCCAGATTGATCTCTTTTTCATCCAGACCGGTCGCCTGTGTGCCGGGATCGGATCCGCCATGCCCGGCGTCAATCACCACGACCGGCTTCGGCGTTTGCTCCGTCTCTTCTTCCAGATTCTCTTCCGGTTCTTCCTCCGGTGCAGGAGCCGGTACTTCTTCCGGTGTTTCTTCCGGCGCTTCTTCCGGCATTTCTGCCGCCGCAGACACGCGCACGACGCCATGCACGGACGCATCGACCGTCAGTTCCTCCGGCGCAATGCCGTCTGCCAGGTCAAACACGATACGCGCAACGCGGTCAAAGCCTTCGTAACCGCGATCATATTGGTTTGTGCGAACGGCAGCAATCAGCTCGCTGTTGACGGCATACTTCCGCTGCACACTGCCTGCCAGCTCGCCGCCGAGCAGATCCACGACCAGCCGGTTCGGCTCCGACAGCGTAAACACCGACGGCACACAAACGCCGCTGTATGCAATAACAACCTCGCTCTCCATCTCCGAAACCGCTGTAATTGCGGCGCAGGGCTCACCCGCCGGTGTGATCACAGCGGCTTTTCGCTCCGAGTCCCACTCCGCCGACGCGCCAAGCTGCTCTGCCACAAACCGGAGCGGCACCATGGTTCGTTTCGTTGTACCGTCGTGTGCAATAACGGCAGGGATGCCGCTGTACAGCGCCGTCTCGACGCCGTCGACCAGTGCAACCGCCGAGCCGATGGTCAGCAGGATCTCCCGGCCACCGAGTGTGATGCGCACCTGCCGCGTGCTGCCGATCCACTCAACCTCTGCGCCGAGCGTTTCCGCAATCAGTCTCACCGGCACCATCGTCCGCCCATCGACTACATAAGCGGGGATATCGCTCTGCATCCGCATCTCGCCGCAGTAGATATCGACCGGAGTGATCTCCTTTGGCTGGTAGAGCATGCTTCCGTCTTCGTCAATGTAGAGCGCAGCAGCGCCGGCGCTGATGCACAGCGCGCATGCCAGCACACACAGGGCGGTCAGAAGCAGGATGGTGCGGAATCGTTTCATCGCGGAAGTTCCTTTCGGGGTGTCGAGTTTTGTAATTATTTGTAACCATTACACTTTACCACACCCGCAGCCATTGTGCAACAGGCAAATTCAGGCTTTTCCTGCCGCATTTGACATGCTATACTAAGCAAAAAGGAGGGACGCGCATGCGAGTGACTTATCTGGATCATTCCGGTTTTTTTGTCGAGTGCGAACACGCTGCGCTGCTGTTTGACTATGTACGCGGCGAGGTACCCGCCGTTGCACCGGAAAAGCCGCTGTATGTTTTTATCAGCCACAGCCATGCCGACCACTTCTCCGCCGAAGTTTTTACGCGCTATGCACACCGCGCCGGGACACAGTTTATCGTCTCGCCCGACGTACCGACGCCGCGCATCCGTGCCTCGGTGACGACGCTTGCGCCGCACGAGGCCGCCGTGTTCCGTGATCTGCGTGTTGAAACCCTCGGTTCTACCGACGAGGGTGTTTCGTTCCTCGTCTCACTTGACGGCATGTGTATTTTTCACATGGGCGATCTGAACTGGTGGGACTGGGGCGAAGAGGACACGCCGGAGGAAGCGGCGCAGATGGAGCACGACTACCGCACCGAGCTCGCGCACCTGACAGGCCGACCGATCGATCTGGCGTTTGTCCCGCTCGATCCGCGTCTGGGCCGCAATTTCCACAAAGGGATCGACACGCTGATGCGGATGACTTCCGTTGCCGCCGCAGTTCCGATGCACCGCTGGGGCAACACCGACATGGCCGAGCGTTTGGCAGCGCTGGACTGCTCCGCGCCATACCGCAGCCGTATCGTCGCACTCACGCGCCCCGGGGAAACGGTGGAACTGCCATGACTGCATACCGCCTGATCCGATCTGACCGAAAAACCCTCGCACTGGAGGTCTCCCGCACCGGCGAAGTGATCGTCCGCGCACCCAGGCACACCACGCAGCGCCGCATTGATGCATTTGTTTCCGAACACGAAGCATGGTTGAAGCGCGCACTGACGCGGCAGCATGCCCGCGCACAGGCATATCCCGAGCTGGATGAGGCAGAAATTGCCCGTCTGAAAGCGCTCGCGCATGAAATCCTGCCAAAGAAGACAGCCTATTACAGTGAGCAGATGGGTTTGAAGCCAACCGGCGTGAAAATTACTTCAGCACGCACGCGATTCGGCAGCTGCAGCGCAAAAAACAGCATCTGTTATTCGTGGCGGCTGATGCAATACCCGCCGGAAGCAATCGACTACGTCGTCGTACACGAGCTTGCACACATCGCACACAAAAATCACGGCCCGGCCTTTTACGCGTGCATTGCGCACATTCTGCCGGACTATCAAACGCGCCGGGCGCTGCTGCGCGGCCCGGCTCAGGAGGAAGCCCTATGAAAAAAGAAGAGATTATCCACGCCGTTTCCGGCCGCACCGGCATTATGCCCGAGGTCACAGAAATTGTAATTGACACATCCGTTGAAGTCGTCAGCGAGCAGGTGCGCGACTGTGCCAAGCCGGTCGCTGCTGCAGCGGGCGCATTGGTTCTCGCCGGTGTCATCCTGCGTCGCCTGCGCCGCCGCAACGAACATGACTGACCCATCGATCCGCGCGCTGTTGGAAGAACACGCGGCGCGTTACCCCGCCATGCAGCCATGTGACGCTGTCAAGCTGCTCTATCAGCGCCGTTTCGGCTGCGGTCACCTGGTCGAAAACCCGGCCGGAACTCTGGCATATCTGCAGCGCGAACTGGCCGAAACACCGCAGACTCACTGCCCGCTGACAGAACCGATCGGTGGCCGGTTCGTGCGTGTGCAGCTCGCGGCAATGGACGCCGCCGATCTGCGCGCCGAAACGCTCAACGATGTATTTGTACGCAGCGCCGCCATCCGCGGCTCCATGGAGGAATTTCTTTCCGACCTTGACGCGCTGCTGTCGTGCGTCTCGCTGTTTTCTTTTTCCGAAGACGAGCTGCGCGCCTATCTTCGTGACTATCGCGCCGCCGGTTGTCCGGCCGTCAGCCACAGCGAGCGCTACCGCGCCTGCTATCACCCCGCCTACCGTGTCGTATGCGCCGATCTGCTGGGCGAAGCGCTTCGGTAAAACAGATCTCAAAAAAGCAGGACAAAGCGGAGTCCGAATAAGAAAAACACAGATTCCGGGCCACAAGCATGTGCTTGTGGCCCGGAATCTGTTTCCAGCCATTCCCGCCGGCGCTTTGTCTTGCCCTTTGAGTTTTTGACTTAAATCACCGCCGATGCGTGCCGCGTGACATGGCAGCCGACATTGACGACACACGGCAGCCCCGCAATGTGCGTAGCTGTCGGGTTGATGTGCACAGCCAGCGCCGTGACTGTGCCGCCGAGTCCCTGCGGCCCGATGCCGAGCCGATTGACCTTTTCCAGACAGGACCGCTCCATCTCCGCATAAAACACATCCGGATTCGGCTCGCCGGTCTCGCGCAGCAGTGCGCGCTTGGCCTCCAGCGCACACTGCTCGATCGTGCCGCCGAGGCCCACGCCGAGCACCATCGGCGGGCACGGATTCGATCCCGCACGGTCTGCCACCGACACAATAAATTCCTCGATCTCCTCCTGCGTCGCAGACGGTGTGAACATCTTCATTGCCGACATGTTTTCACTGCCGAACCCCTTGGGCGCAACCGTGATCTCCACCTGATCACCTTCGACCAGTTCCAGATGCACAACGGCAGGCGTGTTGTCGTTCGTATTGACGCGCCGCAGCGGATCTGCAACGACACTCTTGCGCAAAAACCCTTCGGTATAGCCTTTCGCCACACCGGCGTTCACCGCATCGCGCAGCGTTCCGCCAACCAGATGCGCATCCTGACCGAGCCGGATAAACACGACGGCCATGCCGGTATCCTGACAGATCGGCAGCCGCTTTTCGCGCGCAAGGGTATAATTGTCGATCATATCCCGGAACACACTCCGTCCGACTTCGCTTTCTTCACACCGGCTGCACGCAGCAATGCGCCCGCACAGCGACTCCGGCAGAACGCACGCCGCTTCGATGCACAGCGCGCTGACTGTATCCGCAATGGTTTGCACTGCGATTTCCCGCATGAGATCACCCTCTTTTTTGCATTTATACTTATGATAGCTGCCGCACGGCGGTTTTGCAAGAGGGACAACCGCAGTCAGCACAGCCCCGACCGGTTGCTCCGCACCGGCAGGGTTGACAGCAATGCCTTGAGCCGGTATAATAACGATGCCGGTCAAGCCGGTGTTTCCTGCGGCCCAGCCGCAGCTTTGATTATGCACAATCCCACCGTATCGGATGCCACAAGGCACCAGACCTTCCCAGAAGGTTTGGTGCCTTTTTGTTCCAAAAGGAGAGATGCTTTATGTCTGCAGCCCGCAAAACGACCCGGCAGATGGTGACAAGCGCCCTTTGTCTGGCGCTGTGTATGGTTTTACCGTTTTTGACCGGCAACATTCCTGAAATCGGCTCGATGCTCTGCCCGATGCACCTGCCGGTTCTGCTGTGCGGCTTCCTGTGCGGGTGGCCCTGGGGGTTGGCCGTCGGCGCAGTCGCCCCGATCCTGCGCTCTTTGATCCTCACCATGCCGCCGATGGCCGATGCCATTCCGATGGCCTTCGAGATGGCGGCCTACGGCGCAGTTTCCGGCCTGCTGCACCGGCTGCTGCCGAAAAAGACGAGGTATGTGTATCTCTCGCTGATCGCAGCAATGGTTGCCGGGCGGATCATCTGGGGCGCTGTCAAATTTGCCATGGCCGGATTGACCGCCACCTCGTTTCCGTTTTCGGCGTTTCTGTCCGGCGCAGTGCTGACCGCATGGCCGGGCATCCTTGTCCAGCTCGCGCTCGTCCCAGCGCTCGTACTGGCGCTCGAAAAAGCCCGGCTGGCTGTCACTTGATCCGCTGTGCGCCGCGCTTGCCCGCGCGGCGCGTTCGTGCTATACTGAAAAAAACACAGGAAACGGAGTATGGCATATGAAACAGCTTCAGGTTCTCATCATTGACGGTCAGGGCGGCCGCATCGGGCAGCAGCTCGTGGAAAAGATCCGCGCAGCGGCGCTGCCGGTGACGATTACCGCCGTCGGCACGAACTCCGCGGCAACAGCCGCCATGCTCAAAGGCGGGGCAGACCGTGCTGCCACGGGAGAAAACGCCGTCGTGGTAAACAGCCGCACCGCCGACGTTATCATCGGTCCGGTCGGCATTGTCATCTGCGACGCGCTGCTCGGAGAGATCACGCAGAAAATGGCCGCAGCAGTCGGCCGCAGTCCGGCAAGGAAACTGCTTCTTCCGGTCAATCTGTGCGGCAACACGGTCGTCGGTGTACCGGACCTGTCCATCTCGGCCCTGCTGGCCAGCACGCTGGCGCACCTGCGCGCGATCACCGGCGAATAACGCAAGAGCCTGCCACTGAACGCAGTGGCAGGCTCTTTTTCTTGATTGCAGAACGCGTTAGTCCGTCTCGCGCAGCGTCGCCGCCATAACAGCCTTGATCGTGTGCATGCGGTTCTCCGCCTCGTCGAAAACGACCGACTGGCTGCTTTCAAACACCTCGTTGGTGACCTCCAGCTCGGCCAGTCCGTATTTTTCGAAGATTTCGCGGCCGATGCCGGTGCCCTGATCGTGAAAAGCGGGCAGGCAGTGCATGAAGATCGCATCCGGCGCAGCCTGTGCCATCACGGTGCTGTTGACCTGATACGGCAGCAGATCCGCAAGGCGCGCAGCCCAGACCTCGTCCGGCTCACCCATCGAAACCCAGACGTCGGTATAGAGCACATCCGCACCCTTGACGCCCTCGGAAACATCCTCTGTCAGCGTGATCGTCGCGCCCGAGGCCTTCGCATATGCCTGACACTCCTCGACCAGCCAGCGTTCCGGCCAGTAGGCCTTCGGCGCGCAGGCAACGAAGTCCAGCCCCATCTTGGAACAGGCAACCATCAGCGAATTGCCGGTATTGTAGCGCGCGTCACCGAGGTAGCAGAGTTTGACGCCCTTCAGGCAGCCCTTATGCTCACGGATCGTCAGAAGATCTGCCAGCATCTGTGTCGGGTGGAACTCATTCGTCAGACCGTTCCAGACCGGAACGCCTGCATGCCTGGCCAGCTCTGCAACGATCTCCTGACCATAGCCGCGGTACTCAATGCCATCGTACATCCGGCCGAGTACGCGCGCCGTGTCGGCAATGGATTCCTTCTTTCCGATCTGCGAGCCGGTCGGATCCAGATAGGTGACGCCCATACCCATATCATATGCCGCAACTTCAAACGAGCAGCGCGTGCGCGTGCTGGTCTTTTCAAAAATCAGAGCGATGTTCTTTCCGCGCCAGTGGTCGACCGGGACACCGGCCTTCTTCTTGGCTTTCAACTCTGCCGCCAGATCGAGCAACCCCTCAATCTGTTCCGGGGTGTAATCACGCAGCGTCAGAAAACTTCTTCCTTTGAGATCCATCTCATACATCCTCCTTCGGGTGAGCCACCCGCATACTTTTCTTCATTATAATGAAAAAGTGCGGCTGCGGCAACCCCGCAGCCATGCTTTTACAAAAAAAGCGGGCTGCTGCAACTTGCAGCAGCCCGCCGGGCACCCAATCAGATCTGCATTGCGGCATCGAACGCAGTGCGGTTGCAGACGCGAACATTCTTTGCCTGATAGCAGTCGCCGATCTTGAAGAAGATCGGGGCACAATCGCGGAAGGACTCAGCCAGCGCAGTGCGCGAACGCATGCCGGCCGAGAAGACGACATTGTCGCACTCGATAAAGTGCTCGACGCCCTCGGAATCCTTGTAACCGACCTTGCAGCCATTCTCGTCGTCAACAATCTGCGAGCAGGCGCAGGAGGTGTAGACGTCGCAGGCCTTCGGAACGCGGTCCATAATGGCCAGCTGCGGGGCGTAGGCAGATGCCATCGCCAGTTCCGGCAGCATCTCAATGACAGAGACCTTCTTGCCGTTTTCCGCCAGATACAGGGCAGTCTCACAGCCGACCTCGCCGCCGCCGATGACGACGACGCGCTCGCCGAGCTTCTCAACATTGCCGAAGCACGGCTCTGCCGTGGTGACGCGCTTGCTGTCGTGGCCCGGGATCGGGATGATAACCGGATCGGAGCCGACGGCCGCAAAGACGACGTCATAGTTCTCCGCTGCGATCATTTCCGGAGTCGCTTCGACGCCGAGCTTAACCTTGACGCCGAGCTTCTCGACCATGTGCTTCTGATAGTTCATGGTATCGTTGAGCGCGTATTTGAACGAGCAGTGGTGGGCAAAGACCAGCTTGCCGCCGAGCTCATCGGCCTTTTCATAAATGGTGACGTCATGGCCGCGCTTGGCAGCGTAGATCGCACCGGCCATGCCGGCCGGGCCGCCGCCGATGATGCCGACTCTCTTCGGCGTCGTAGAGGCGGGGATAAACTGGTCGAGAATGTATTCGCGGCCGACCTTCGGGTTGGCAGCGCAGCCAAACTCCATCTCCATATCGTAAGACAGGCAGAAGAAGCACTTCAGGCAGGGGATAATCTCATCTTCCTTGCCGTCACGCGCCTTGTTGACGCAGTCGGCGTCAGCGATAGTGCCGCGCGCCATCGCAACGAGGTCCGCCTTGCCGGAGGCGATGGTCTCTTCAATCAGCTCCGGACGCTGGAACGCGCCCAGGGTCAGAACCGGGATCTTGATGCCGGCAGCCTTGACGGCAGCGGCAAACTCCACATTGCAGCCCGGCTCATAGAACTCGACCGGATGCATACGGGTCTGGGTCACATCTTCCATAACGGTGCCGCAGGAGACGTGGGCAATATCGACCTTGTCCTCGACGCGCTTGAGGAAGTCGATGCAGTCTTCCACATGGCCGCCCTGCTCGACAAGCTCATCGCCGGAGAGACGGACTTCGATCGGCACGCGCGGGCCGATGGCTTCACGGATGCGGTCGATGATCATCATCGGGAAGCGGGCGCGATTCTCAAGCGAGCCGCCGAATTCGTCGGTGCGCTGGTTCGACCACGGAGAGAGGAACTGACCCAGGAATGTACCGTGACCGAAGTGGAGCATGATGATGTCAAAGCCGACCTTGACGGCATACTTTGCCGCCTGTGCATACTCGTCGGCCATCTTCTCCATGGCCCAAAGCGGGATGGCCGGACACTCTTCGCCGGTCTCCTCGTCAACTTCACCGCTGACACTCCAGAAATATTCGTTGCCTTCCTCGTCGCGATCCTGGCGGATAAACGCAAGCAGCTCAAGAGAGATCTTCGCATCGAAGAAATGGACTGCGCTGGTCAGACGATACCAATAGTTGTGGTAGCGTTCCTCAAAGATGTTCGGGTCGGAGTGGATGGGGTCCGGATTCTCAAAACCGAGCAGGTTCATGTTCTGCGCAGAGAAGCAGATGCAGCCGGCGCCGCCGCGGGCCTTCTCGCGGTAGTGCGCAATGACCGCCTCGTTCGGATACGGCTCACCGGCAGCAAGCAGATGCACGCCGGTCGGTGCGGTAAAAATACGGTTCTTCAGAACCATATTACCCTTGCCGATGGTGATCGGGCTGAACATGTTGGGGAATTTCTTATGCATATGTCAAGTCCTTCTTTCACGAAGTATTATTTGTACCTATCAATTATAAAGTAAGACCGCCAGATACGCAAGTGATATTATTTTGACTTTCTCTATGCAGATTTTGGCTTTTCCTTCCGATTTTGCTTGGCTTTGGCAGTTTTCACTATGCAAAAACCCGTTTCTTCAATATGACAAAAAATAGCCAAAATGTTCTTTGTTCGGGCGCTTGCATTTGTACTTAATATCCTATATATTATTGAATATACTGGCGGACCGCGTTATTCGCGGTCCGCTTCAACGACTTTTACAAACGAGGTGATCTCAGGATGGCGTTCTCGTTTTTTGGCGGCGTTCACCCGTCGGATCGCAAGCAGCTCGCCTGCGAGCGGCCGATTGAGGCCTACGTTCCCAAGCAGGTCATCATCCCCATGTCCCAGCACATCGGCGCGCCGTGCCAGCCCCTGGTCAAGAAGGGCGACAGCGTGACCGTTGGTCAGAAAATCGGTGACAACTCCGGTATGTGCGTACCCGTACACGCATCGGTTTCCGGCACGGTCGTGGCCGTTGAGGCCCGGCCGCATACAAACGGCAGCAACGTCATGTCCGTCGTAATCGAAAATGACGGCTTGAACACTGTTTGCCCCGATCTGACGCCCCACGAATCCATCGACGATCTCAGCGCCGAAGAGCTGATGGAAATCATTCATCAGGCCGGCATCGCCGGTATGGGCGGCGCAACTTTCCCGTCTCACATCAAGCTCTCGTCCGGCATCGGCAAGGTCGATACCGTCATCGTCAACAGTTCCGAGTGTGAACCGTACATCACTGCCGACGACCGCCTGATGCGTGAAACACCGGAGCGTGTGATCGGCGGCCTTCGTGTTCTGATGAAGATCTTCAATCTGGAAAAAGGCTATATCGGCATCGAGGACAACAAGCCCGAAGCAGCGCAGGCGCTCAAAGCGCTCGCCGGCAGCGGCATCGAGCTGTGCGTATGCAAAACGCGGTATCCGCAGGGTGCAGAAAAGCAGCTCATCCAGTCAATCACGGGCCGGCAGATCCCGCCGGGCGGCCTGCCCGCCGCCGTCGGCTGCGCCGTGTTCAACACCGCCACCACCGCCGCCGTCTATGACGCCGTCTATCTTGGCATGCCGCTCGTGCAGCGCGTTGTTACCGTCACCGGCGAAGCCGTCAAAAACCCGTCGAACTTCCTCGCCCCCATCGGCACACCGTACTGCGACCTGATCGAGGCTGCCGGCGGTTTTACCAAAGACGCCTACAAGGTCCTTGCGGGCGGCCCGATGATGGGGATTACACAGTTCGACCTGAATGTGCCGGTCATCAAGGGTTCGAATGCGATCACCTGCCTGACCGACGACGCGCGCAGCCATGTTTCCGAGCCACACTGCATCCGCTGCGGCAAGTGCATAACCGTGTGCCCGATGCACCTGATGCCGCTGTACCTCTATCGGTATGAGCGCAAGAACGATTTCGAAGGTCTCGACAAAAAGCATGTGACCGACTGCATTGAGTGCGGCAGCTGCGCCTATGTTTGTCCGGCCGGCATCCCGCTCGTACAGAGCTTTAAAAATGCCAAGCAGAAGCTGCGCGAAGCTTCTGCAAAGAAGTAAGGAGGGGCTCGAACGTGGAACATAACAATCTGACCGTCTCGGTCTCCCCGCATATTCACTCCGCGGAATCGACGCGCTCGATCATGCTCGACGTGATCATTGCACTTGTCCCGGCGCTCATCGGCGCGGTGTTCTTCTTCGGCGTCCGCGCGCTGACCGTTGTGCTCGTCTCCGTCTGCGCCTGTGTATTCTTCGAGTGGGGTTACCGCAAGCTCATGAAGAAGGATCAGACAATCGGGGATCTGTCTGCCGTTGTCACCGGCATCCTGCTTGCGTATGTCTGCCCGGTCTCGATCCCGTACTGGGCACTGATCATCGGCGACTTCTTCGCCATCATCGTCGTCAAGCAGCTCTTTGGCGGCATCGGTCAGAACTTCATGAACCCGGCGCTCGCCGCGCGCGCGTTCCTGTTTTCCTGGCCGGTCCTGATGACCACCTGGACGGCCCCCGGCGCCAGCTTGAGCATTCTTGGCTCGAACCTGGACGCTGTCACAGCCGCAACCCCGCTTGCGTCGCTGAAAGCCGGCATCCTGCCGGACGCTTCGATGTTCGATCTGTATGTCGGTTCGATCGGCGGCTGTCTTGGCGAAACCTCTGCCGTTTTGCTGATGCTCGGCGGCGTGTACCTGTATATGCGCGACGTCATCTCACTGCAGATCCCGGCCGCGTATCTCGGCACGGTCGCTCTGCTGACGTTCCTGTTCCCGCAGGGCGGCAACGACAGAGTCACCTGGATGCTCTATGAGCTCTGCTCCGGCGGCCTGATCCTCGGCGCGGTGTTTATGGCAACCGACTATGTCACCTCGCCGGTAACCAAGCTCGGCCAGGTCGTCTACGGCGTCGGATGCGGCATCATCACCGTTCTCATCCGCTACTTCGGCTCTTACGCCGAGGGTGTCTCCTATGCGATCCTCATCATGAATGTCTGCGTCGGCTTCCTCGACCGCATCGGTATTCCGAAGCGCTTTGGCTATGTCAAGCCAAAGAAAGGAAAGGAGGGGGACGCATGAACATCAACGCAAAAGGTTACGTCGCCCGCCTCGGCCTGACGCTGTTTGTCATCACACTCATCGTGGCCGGTCTGCTCGGTGCGGTCAATGCCGTCACTGCCGACCGCATCGCAGCGCTCAAGGCAGAAAGAGCGGCTGCCGCCATGTCTGCCGTGCTGGAAGCGGCGGACTATCTGCCGGTCGAGTACACCGGCGGCAACGCCAGCGTCGGGCAGGTTCGCCGTGCAGTTGACGCAAACGGCGAAACACTTGGCCATGTTGTCACCGTCGTCCCGAGCGGCTTCGGCGGTACGATCGAAATGATTGTCGGCGTCAGCACAGACGGGCAGTGCACCGGCGTGTCGATCGTCGACCACTCTGAAACCTCCGGTCTCGGAGCCGACGCCGCCGCAAAAACCTCGAAAGGTGAGAATTTCCGCAGCCAGTTTGTCGGCCAGTCGGGCAGCCTCGCCGTTACCAAAGACGGCGGCACGATTGACGCGCTCACCGGCGCGACCGTCACCTCCCGTGCTGTGACCGAAGGCGTCAACGCCGCCATCGAAGCGGCGCTGGCGTCGTAAAGGAGGGCCTGATATGAACTTTAAAAAACAGCTGAAAGAGGGCCTTCTGACCCAGAACCCGGTTCTGGTGCAGCTGCTGGGCATGTGCTCGACCATGGCCATCACCACAACGTTGTTCAACGGCATCGGTATGGGCCTCTCCGTTACGATCATTCTGATCTGTTCAAATGTCGTGATTTCTCTTCTGCGCAAGGTTATCCCGTCGAAGATCCGCATTGCGGCATACATCGTCATCATTGCAGGCTTTGTCACAATGGTTGACCTGCTGCTGCAGGCGTTCCTGCCCGACCTGTCCAGCGCGCTCGGCGTGTTTATCCCGCTGATCGTCGTCAACTGCATCATCCTCGGCCGCGCCGAAGCGTATGCCTCGAAAAACAGCGTGCTTGCCTCAGCGGTCGACGGCCTGACGCAGGGTATCGGCTACACTGCAGCGCTTGTCGTCATGTGTATTGTGCGCGAGCTGCTCGGCGCCGGTACTTTTGGCGCAGGTATTCTGAACGGCGGCGAAGGCATCCGCATCATTCCGGAGGGCTACCCCGCCATGCTGCTTATCCTGCCGGTCGGCGGCTTCCTCACGCTCGGCACACTGATCGCTGCCGTGCAGTATTTTACCAACAAGAGCAAAAACACGGATAAGGAGGCGGCGAAATGAACATTACCAGTCTTCTTTCCATCTCGCTCGGTGCAATCCTGATTGAGAACTTCATCTTCTCGCAGTTCCTCGGCATCTGCCCGTTCATGGGCGTCTCCAAGAAGACGGATACGGCGCTCGGCATGGGTATCGCCGTCACATTCGTCATGGGCGTCGCCTCTGCCGTCACCTGGCTCGTTAACTACTACTTCCTCGACCCGGCCACGAGCCTGCTTGGCGCCGATCTGGTCTTTATGCAGACCGTCGTGTTCATCCTCGTCATTGCTGCGCTCGTGCAGCTTGTTGAGATGTTCCTGCAGAAGGCCGTCCCGGCGCTCTATGAAGCGCTCGGCATCTATCTGCCGCTGATCACCACCAACTGCGCGGTGCTCGGCGTGGCGCTGCTCAACATTCAGAACGGCTACAACTTCCTCGAATCCGTCGTATACGGCGTTACGGGCGGCCTCGGTTTCCTGCTGGCGATCGAGCTGTTTGCCGGCGTGCGTGAGCGCGTTGACGACTGTGACTGTCCGAAGTGCTTTGAAGGCTTCCCGATTGCGCTTATCGCAGCCGGTCTGATCGCCCTGGCATTCATGGGCTTCTCCGGCCTTGACCCGTTTAAGTAAGGGAGGTACGGATATGATCACCATTCTTTACGCCATTGCGGTGCTCGCAGTGCTTGGTCTTCTGTTCGGCCTGGTGCTCGCGGTCGCTTCCAAAAAATTCTATGTTCCGCAGGACGAGCGGCTTGACCAACTGATCGAAGCACTTCCGGGCGCAAACTGCGGCGGCTGCGGCTATGCCGGCTGCGCTGCCTACGCCAAAGCCGTTCTGGAAGGCGAAGCGGAAATCGGCAGATGTGCTTCCGGCGGCAGCGAAGCTGCGGCAAAGATGGCTGCCATCATGGGTGTTGAGGCCGTAGAGGTCGAGCGTCAGGTGGCATTCGTCCGCTGTGTCGGCCGCGATACCAAGTACAAAGGCAGCTATGAAGGCATTCCCGACTGTATGGCCGCCATGCGCGCCGCCGGCAACGGCCCGATCGCGTGTGGCTACGGCTGTCTCGGCTTTGGCAACTGCACAAAGGTCTGTGACTACGACGCGATCCACATCGTCGACGGCCACGCCGTTGTCGACAAGGAGAAGTGCACCGGCTGTCTGGCCTGTGCCCGCGCCTGTCCACGCAGCATTATTGCCGCCATCCCGTACGAAGCTGCCGTCACGATCTCCTGCGCCAATCGCGACAGGGGCGTGGATACGCGAAAGGCCTGCAATTACGGCTGTATCGGCTGCAAGCTCTGCGAACGCACCTGCCGGTATGACGCAGTTCATGTTGTCGACAACCTCGCCGTGATCGATTACACCAAGTGTGTCGGCTGCGGGGAATGTGCCGCCAAGTGCCCGCGCGGCCTGATTTCCTTCCTGGCCCCGACTCCGGCCGGCGGCCCCGGCGACGAGCCGGATCAGGATCCGTGCGACACCGAATTTACGCCCCACGATCCGACACTGGCCGAAAAGTAAATTGACACGCCGCACGGTGCATCGTGCGGCGTGCTTTTTTGCTCCGCCCGGAATTCCGGGCACAGATCTTCCTGCAGCGCTTGCATTTTCCGAGACACAGCGCTATGATAGGGACAAAAATAAGGAGGCGGTTTTATGGCCAAGGTCCTGCTGCACACGTGCTGCGCGCCGTGTGCAAACCAGTGCATTGACGCGCTGCTTGCAGAGCAGCACGAGGTGACGGCATTCTGGTATAACCCCAATATTCACCCCTTCGTCGAATACCGTTCCCGCCGGAACACCTTGCGGGACTACTGCGCCTCCATCGGCCTGCCGCTGGAAGAAAACGACGAGTACGCACTGCGCCCGTTTGTGCGCGAGGTGGCAGATGATATCGCCGGCCGCTGCATCCACTGCTATGAAATGCGCCTGTTCCGCACGGCGCAGTTCGCCAGCGAGCACGGCTTTGACGGGTTTACCTCGTCGCTGTTCATCAGCCCGTATCAAAAGCACGAACTCATGCGTGATGTCGCCGAGCGTGCCGCCAAAGAATTCGGCGTGGCGTTTTACTACCGCGATTTCCGTCCGCTGTTTCACGCCGGACAGGACCGCGCCCGCGAACTCGGGCTTTATATGCAGAAGTACTGCGGCTGCGTGTTTTCCGAAGAGGAGCGCTATCGCAAGCCGAAGCAAATTATCCCCTGAAAGGAAGGTTTTTATGTCCCAGAAAAAAGCGCTTGCCGTTCACGACATCTCCTGTACCGGCCGCTGCTCACTGACCGTCGCACTCCCGATCCTGTCTGCTTCGGGCGCCGACTGCGCCATCATCCCGACCGCCGTGCTCTCCACGCACACCGGCGGCTTCACCGGTTATACGTTCCATGACCTGACCTGTGAGATCAATCCGATCGTCGACCACTGGGCGACTCTCAACATGCACTTTGACGCCATCTATACCGGCTACCTCGGCTCGTTGGAGCAGACTGCGCTGGTTGGCCGCGCCATTGACACGCTCGGTTCAGAAGATACCGTCGTCGTCATCGACCCGGTCATGGGTGACCATGGCGCACTCTATCCCGGCTTTGCCCCGGATTTTCCGATGGCGATGAAGGAGCTGTGCCACAAGGCCGACATCATTGTTCCGAATTTCACAGAGGCCGCCCTGATGCTCGGCCGCGAATACCGTCCGGGCCCGTACACGCACGACGATGTGCTTGAACTGTGCCGCGCACTCAGCGCCATTCACAATGGCAGAGTCGTTCTGACCGGCGTACATTTTAATGACAAGGAGCTCGGCGCTGCAGTCTATGATCCTGCAACCGACCTGATGACCTGCTGCATGTCGGCACTGCTGCCGTTTTCCATGCATGGCACGGGCGACGTGTTCGCCAGCGCACTGACCTCCGCGCTGCTGGCCGGTCTGGATCTGATCGAAGCGGCCAAAGTTGCCGTCGAATACACAACACGCTGCATGAAAACCAGCAACGCTGTCGGCGGCGAGGTTCGCTTTGGCCCGTGCTTTGAGCTGGAGCTGCCGTGGCTTATCCGCCGCCTCGGTCTGCTCTGATCCAATCTAAATGGATATCCAAAAAGGCTGTTGCAGAAAGCGGAATCCGAATAAGACAGTTAACGGACACAACAGTTTTGTCTGTTGTGTCCGTTCTTGCATATTCGACCAAATTTTTGATGGCATATAATCAGTGAAACAAACTTGAATTTTCAGGGGGGAATAAATATGGGAAAGGGAATATTAGTCTGTGGTTTGAACGGTGCAGGAAAAAGCACACTTGCAAAAGCACTTGCCGAAAGATTAAATCTCCAATTCATTGATATTGAAGATATATACTTTTCTAAACAAGACAATCCTGATTATCCGTATGAAAAATCTCGTCCCTATGGGGAAGTTGTATCCTTGCTTACAAACATTGTAAACGGTAAAAATGATTTCGTTTTGGCATCAGTAGCAGGTAGTTTTGGAGATGAATTTATTTCTCATTTGAGGTGTGTAATCTCCATTGAAGTCCCAAAGGAGATACGATTAAAACGAGTATATGACAGGTCATACATGCTTTTCGGTGAAAAGAGTTGTAAAGGCGGAGAATTTTACGAGCAAATCAAGTCGTTCCATAATTTTTGTGCATCAAGAGATGAAAACTTGGTTAACGATTGGCTGTCAACTATATGTTGCCCCATTATTAGAGTAGATGGAACGTTGCCAATATGTGACAATGTAAATCTCATTGCTGAAAAGTTGTAAAACAAATTTCAGTTTATTGAACTATAAGAGCGCACTTCTATACACCGTTTGGTGTAGTGCGTTATGTGCGGTTTTGCACCGCACCAAGGTCCCCTGATGTGGGAGCCTTGGATGCTGCAGAGCATACAAAAACAGACCTGTGATCGATCACAGGTCTGTTTTACTGTTTTACAGACACCCTTCTAAGCAACAGCCTTTTTCTTATTCAGAGAGATTCCCAGTGAACAAGTGACGGGTCCCAGCGGTTGTCCGCCGGCTTTTCGCGCAGCTTGTAGCCAACGGTGATCGCAGCAAACGGCTCCAGCTGCTCCGGAATCCGAAACTGCTCGCGCAGGTATGCCACGCGCTCGGGTACCGGCCAGACGCCCAGCCAGGTTGCGCCGAGGCCTTCACACTCCGCCTGCAGCAGAATGTTCTCCGCCGCTGCTGAAAGCGCCTGCGGCCACCACAATTCCTCTTTCTCCTCGCGCGAGAAGTCCGCCAGAAGCAGGATCACCGCAGGTGCCTTGGCGGCGCTGACGGAGAAATCACACGTCTTGGAAACCACTTCACAGCTGGCGCGCTCTGTCAGCACGAGGAACTGCCACGGCCGCGCGTCCTTTCCGCTGGGCGCCTGCATCGCGGCACGCAAAAGCGACTCGATCTTCTCCCGCTCGACAGGGCGGTCTTCAAACTTCCGGCACGAACGCCGCGTCATAATCGCAT
>CAZUKJ010000005.1:0-20669 GCA_964620855.1 uncultured Oscillospiraceae bacterium | reverse complement strand
CGTGTTTCCATGGTGATAACGCATCAGAACCGTCTCGACACAGTTGCCGTCAGACAGCTCCCAGAGATATTTGATCGTGCCGTCTTTTTGGGAAGTCTGCTTGCGTGCAACCTCCGGTACGGTGATAAACCACGCGGCATCGAGCTTTTCCCGCAGCGACTTGGAGAGATTGGTCATCTCGCCAAAGCTCTTTGCGCCGCGGTGCAGCCAGGTATAGATCTGTTTGGCGCGGAACGCCGGTTCGCCCATTTCTTTGAGCGCATCACCAAGCTCCGTCAGAGTCAGCGATTTGATATCCTGTTTCATACGTTCCTCCGAAGTCGGCAGATAAAGAATCCGTCGGTCTGGTGTCTGTGCGGCCAGAGCGTCAGCATGCCCGGCTCATCCTCAGGCACCGGAAGCTGCAAAGACTCCACGCTAAACTCCGGATGTTCCGACAAAAAGGCGGTTACGACATCCTGATTCTCGCGTCGAAGCAGCGTGCAGGTGCTGTAGAGCAGCGTGCCGCCCGGCTTCACATAGCGGCAGACAGTTTCAAGAATACGGCGCTGAATCGCCGGAAGATTCTCTGTCTGCTGCAGATCCTTGTATCGAATATCCGGCTTTTTGCGGATTACGCCAAGGCCGGAACACGGCACGTCTGCAATGACGAGATCAAACTTTTCTTCCCAGTATGGTTCAAACGAAGTGGCATCTTGTTCCAGCGCATCAACACATGTCAGTCCAAGACGCTCTGCACCGGCTTCAATCAGTTTGATTTTATGACTGTGCAGGTCACAGGAGACAACCGTTCCACGATCGAGCATCGCAATCGCAGAAGCAAAACTCTTGCCGCCCGGCGCGGCGCAGCAGTCAAGCACCGTCATCTCCGGTGCAGCGCCGGCGGCCAGCGCCGCCATGTGCGCTCCGGCATCCTGAACATAAACCCATCCGTTTTGAAACGGCGCAAGTTGTTCAATCGAACCGGTGCCGGACACCAGAATGCAATCCGGTACAATCGGATGTTCAGAACACACAGCGCCTGCGGCAGTCAGCGCGGCTTGTGCTTCTTCCGGAGTGACTTTGATCGTATTCACCTCAATGGCCGTCTGTGCAATCGTATTATCGGCACACAGCAGCGCTTCGAGTTCATCCGGGCCAACCGCTTCGCGCAGCAGGTCGACCAGTGCTTGCGGGTGAGAATACTTCGTGGCCAGGTCTTGCGGCTGCGGCAGTTTTTCGGCGCGGGAAATCGCGCGCAATACGCCGTTGACGAGTCCCGCTGCCTTGGCATTGGCATGTTTTTTCGTCTGCTCCACAGCGGAATTGACCGCTGCAGAAACCGGGATCTTATCCATCATCACAATTTGATATGTGCCGAGCCGGAGAATATCGAGCACGATCGGCTGCAGCTTACTCAGCTTGCCGCGCACAAAGGACTGAAGATAAAAATCCAGCAGCATGCGGTTTTGCAGCACACCGTAGCACAGACGGCTGGCCAATGCCGCGTCACGGCGATCCAGGCCGTCGCGGCGGATATATTCTTTTAAAATCCCGTCTGACCAGGCGTTCTGCCGGCGGCATGAGATCAGCGCGCTGAGCGCCGTATCGCGTGCGTTCATCCTGCAATCATCCTTCGATTGTAATGGGGTGGCCTCGGAAATAGTCCGGGGCTCTCATGCGTTTGCCGCCGTCGGCCTGCAGTTCCAGCACGCGAAGTGCGCCATCGCCGCAGGCAACAACAAGGCCACGCTTGTCCAGGCTCAACAGTGTACCGGGGGCACGGCCATTCGGATTTTCCGCCGGTTCCACCGCAAAAATCTTGAACTTTGTACCACCGAGCTCACTCGTGGCAACCGGCCACGGGATCAGGCCGCGCACCTGGCAGCTGATCTCACGGTAAGTCTTCGCAAAGTCGATCGGACAAAGCTGCTTCGAAAGCATCGGTGCATATGTCGCAGAATCGTGATCCTGCGGCGTGCGCGTCACTGTGCCGTCTTCCACTGCTTTGACCGTCTCACTGAGCAGCTCAGCGCCAAGCTGCGCCAGACGCTCGGTGAGCGTCGTGCCGTTATCTTCTTGAGTGATCGGCGTCTGCTTCACGGCGATCATATCGCCCGTGTCCATCTCGGCCGCCATATACATCGCCGTCACACCGGTGACTTCATCGCCATTGAGGATCGACCACTGGATCGGGCCGGCGCCGCGCAGCTTCGGCAGCAGACTGGCGTGGATGTTGACACAGCCGTGCGTCGGGATATCCAGCACGCGCTGCGGCAGAATTTTGCCGTATGCAACCGCGATGATCAGATCCGGGCTGAGTGCGCGAAGCTCTTCGACGACGGCGTTGTCTTTGAACGAAACCGGCTGATAGACCGGAATCTCATGCGCAGCCGCTACAACCTTGACCTCACTCGGAAGCAGCTTCATGCCGCGATTTTTCGGCGTGTCCGGCTTGGTGTAGACGCCGACGATCTCGGCTCCATCCGAAATCAGACGCTCCAGACAGGTCGCTGCAATCGCAGGCGTTCCCATGTAAACGATACGCAAGGCTCAGCCCTCCCCGTAATATTCGTCGAGTTCCTTCTCTGACATATAGGAGGTGATATGCTCGTTATACAGGTGGCCGTCAAGATGCTCGATCTCGTGGCAGAAGCAGCGGGCGGTCAATTCTTCGCCCTCGTATTCACACCACTGGCCGAAACGGTTCTGCGCGCGCACCTTGGCATAGTACGGACGGGTGACCATACCATACTTGCCCGGAACGCTCAGGCAGCCCTCCGGGCCGGTCTGTTCGCCCTCCGTTTCGAGAATCTCGGGGTTGATCAGTTCCAGCACTTCTTCGCCGTTGTCAACAAGGACAACGCGGCGCAGAACGCCAACCTGCGGCGCGGCAAGACCGACGCCGTTTGCATCGGCAAGCGTATCATGCATGTCGTCGAGCAGGACATGCAGTCTCTCATTGAACTCCGTCACAGGACGGGAGACTTTCTTCAAGGTCTCGTCGCCTTCGATTAAAATATTGCGAATCGCCATTTGCAATTCCTCCTATTCATAGCTGTTGACGTCGGCAAACACCGACACACCTTTGTTTACTTTCTCTTTCGCAAACTGCCGCAGCAGCCCGGAAATCAGGTCGCGAACGGCACGCGTATTCCGGCACGACAGCGTCAGCCGGTAACGATATGTGTTGTTGACCTTTGCCACCACAGCCGGCGCAGGGCCAAGCACCTGCATGACAATTCCGCTTCCGGAAGGCCCCTGCAGCGACTGCACCAGCATCTGACGGAAACGCACTGCACCGTCAGAAACCTGCGATTCGAGCAGGCCTGTGAACGTAATGGTAAACAAGTCTGCAAACGGCGGACAGCCGCGCAGTTCCCGCACACCGATCTCCATCTCATAAAAGCGGTCATAATCCTGCGCTGCGGCAAGCCGAATCACCGCATGGTCGGGCGTCATGGTCTGAATCACCGCTCGTCCGGTCGCCTCACCGCGTCCGGCGCGCCCAATAACCTGCGTCAACATGGAGAATGTGGTCTCGGCTGCGCGGTAATGATCCATATACAGCGAAGAATCGGCATCCAGAACACCGACGAGCGTAACATTTTCAAAGTCCAGCCCCTTGGCTACCATCTGCGTGCCAATGAGCACATCGGCTTTCTTCTCGCGGAATTTGGAAAGGATCTTCTCATGCGGATTGGAGGCCGATATGGTGTCTGCATCCATGCGGAGCACGCGAAGATCCGGAAAGAGCGAGTAAAGCTCCTGCTCCGCTTTCTGCGTACCGGACCCGATCTGCTTCAGATGACCTCCACAGGCGGGACAGCGCATCGGAAGCGGCTCGGAGTAGCCGCAGTAATGACACATCAGCCGTCCGTTTGCCGAGTGATAGGTCAGATTTACGCTGCAGCGCGGACATTGCGGAACATAGCCGCAGTCAACACAGGCAACCAGCCGGCTGGCGCCGCGCCGGTTGAGCAGCAGAATCGTCTGACGCCCGTTTTCCAGATTGTCCTCGATCCCAAGGCGGACCGCCGCACCAAAGGACGTTCCGTTTCCGCCGCGCAGCTCCTGCTTCATATCCGTAACGGAAACCTCAGGCAGGTCGCGTCCGTTGTATCGGCCGCGGATCGTATACAGCCGATATGTACCGGTTTTTGCGTGGTACATCGACTCGATCGACGGCGTTGCCGATCCCAGCACGACGAGCGCATCGGCGCGCATGCCGCGATAAATTGCAACTTCCCGCGCATGATAACGCGGTGTATTTTCAGATTTGTAGGTATGTTCCTGTTCTTCATCGACAATGAACAATCCCGGATCGACCAGCGGCGCAAACACCGCAGACCGTGTTCCGATTACAACGCGCGCCTTTCCGGAGCGGATTCTCTTCCACTCGTCATAGCGCTCCGTCACACGGAGCGAAGAATGAAGCACTCCGACAAGATCACCAAACTGCGCATGGAACAGGCTCAAAAGCTGCGGTGTCAGAGCAATTTCCGGAACGAGCAGCAGCGCCGACTTCCCCCGGTCCAGGCAGGCGCGGATCAGCTGCAGATAGACTGCGGTTTTGCCCGATCCGGTCACACCATAGAGAAGTGCAATGCCCGGCTGCGGCTGCTCACTCTGCGCCATCAGGCCATCAAACGCCGCCTGCTGCTCTTCATTGAGCACAATCTCATGCGGTTCAAGCACGAATTCCTGCTTCGGACGACGCAGTACCTCCTGCTCGGTCAATTCGAGATATCCGAGCTCCGCCAAGCGGCGAAACGTCGCAGGCGATGCACCGGTAAAATAACAAAGCTCTTTGACGCTGCCCGAGCCGATCACGCTGAGCATTTCCAAAACGGCATACTGCAGCGGTGCGGACTTTTTTCGGCGCTGTGCATAGTCCATCGCCTCCTCCGTTGAAACAACCAGAGATGCAATTTGCTCGGTTTTGTCGCTGACACGGCGCGTCAGGTCCGTGTCGACAGTCAAAAGCCGTTTCCCCAGGAGACTGTGGATCGCCTGGTTCAAAACGTCCTCGGGAAACTGCTTTTTCAGTTCACTCTCATCTGCCCGGCCTCCGAGCGCCGCAATGGCTTCCATCACCTGCGCCGATTCCGGCTGGGACGATGTCATTTCGCGCCAGTCGCATGCCACATCGGAGATTGAATAACTCTGACGAGCAGAAAACCAAAGGCCTGCGGGCAGCATGGCACGCGCAGCATCATAGTACGTACAGAAGTATCGTTCCCGTAAAAATGCGGCAAGCCGAAGCATGCTCTCATCGAGAACCGGCGCTTCATCGAGCACTTCGTCTATGTTTTTCAGATGCTCGCCGCGGCCGGGCTCTGTTCCCAAAACAATGCCCTCCGCAGTCCGGTTGCCGCGGCCAAACGGCACGCGGACACGAACGCCAGGAACACAGACGGCTTCCAGCGATTCCGGAACGCGGTAATCATACGGCTTGTCGATGGCGTAAACCGCCGCGCTGACGGCAAGTTTTGCAATCATTTCGGCGATTTCCTCCTTTGCTCAAGAACGCGCGAAACGGGCCGCAGGCACACTGCGGCCCGCCGGAGCGGTCTTACATGTATTCCGGCTTCGTGGTCGCCGTCAGTCGGCCTTCGGAAACTTCACGGATGGCCTGCGTGACCGGCTTCTCGTCGGAAACGATACCAAACTCTTCAGCCTCAATGGCGATCTGGCGTGCGCGGCGGGCCACGACATTGACCAGAAGATAACGGCTGTCAATATGATTGAGCAGTTCAGACATCGGCGGGTAAAGCATAAGTTAGTCCTCCTTCAATAAATCCAGCCGGTCTTTCGTCCGGCACTTTTCAGCAGAAATAATCGACAGTAAGTCGTTTACCACACGGTCAACATCATCGTTGACCGCAATGTACTCATAGTTGGCTGCCAGAGCGTATTCCCATCTGGCTGTTTCCAGCCGTTTGGTAACCTTGTCCGGTTCGGTATCTCCGCGGCCGTTCAGGCGGCGTGCAAGCTCTTCAAAGCTCGGAGCGACCAAAAACACCGTAATGGCCTCCGGGCGTTTGGCCTTGACCTGCATTGCACCCTGCACCTCAATATCCAGCAAAACGTCACGGCCCTGCGCAAGCGCCTCATCGATCGGGTCTGCCGGAGTCCCGTAACAGTTGCCGACATATTCGGCGTGTTCCAGCAAACGGTCATTGGCGATCATCTCGGCAAATTCTTCGTGAGTCACAAACCAGTAATTCACGCCGTGCTTCTCACCCGGGCGCATGGTCCGCGTGGTTGCAGAAATCGAAAAATAGAGATCGGGACAGCGGCGCAGCAGTTCGGCAATCACCGTGCTTTTGCCGACGCCGGACGGGCCGGACAGAATCAGAAGCTTTCCTTTGTTCATGCTTCCTCCTCCACATCATCCGGCACAATTTTGTCATCCAGACGGGCTGCAATCGTCTCCGGAAGAATTGCCGACAGAATCACATGGTCCGTGTCCATAATGATCACCGCACGGGTGCGGCGGCCGTATGTAGCATCGATCAGCATGCTGCGGTCACGCGCTTCCTGAATGATGCGCTTGATCGGCGCAGAATCAGGGCTGACAACCGTGATCAGACGGCTGGCTGAAACCATATTGCCGAAACCAATGTTGATCAGTTTCATCTCACGCGCTCCTTACTCGATATTCTGGATCTGTTCGCGGATTTTTTCCAGTTCACCCTTGATATCCACCACAACACGCGCCAACTCGACGTCGTTGCATTTCGAGCCAATGGTGTTGGCCTCGCGGTTCATTTCCTGCATCAGGAAATCGAGCTTGCGGCCAATCGCACCGCCGTCGGTGAGCATCTTATCCATCTGGCTCAAATGGCTGCGCAGCCGAACGGTTTCTTCGTCAACCGCGACCTTATCGGCATAGATTGCCGCTTCAGTCAAAACGCGGCTCTCGTCAATGGTTGTGGAGGCGAGCACATCGTTCATTCTCGCCGTCAGGCGTGCACGGTACTCCGCCACCGTCTCCGGGGAGCGCTGCTCAACAACCGAAACCAGACCACGAATCGTCTCAGCACGGCTGCGAAGATCGGCCTCCAGTGCCGCACCTTCGATCTGACGCATCTGATCGTATGCATCGAGCGCCATCGAAACAACCGAAAGAATGTCCGCACGGATCTGCTCCTCATCCTCTTCGAGCTTTTCCACAACGAAAACATCCGGCAGACGGGTCAGTGAGCTGACCGAAATATCGTCGCGCACACCGTAATCATTCGCAATCGTACGAAGCGCTTCGAGATACCCTTCAATCACCGGGCGGTTGATCGAGATCTTAACATTTTCAGCTTCCTGCGTGTTGACCGTGATGAAAACATCGGTCTTGCCGCGGGTGATGCGCTCTTTGATGCGCTGTTTGACGCCGTCTTCGGCATAGGAGAAAATACGAGGAAGCTTGACATTGCAGTCAAGATATCGGTTGTTCACAGAACGGATCTCCACCGTGATCTCACGGCCGTTGAGTGTCGCCTGTGCACGGCCGTAGCCGGTCATGCTCTTAATCAATGTTATCCCCCATTTTAAACGAGTTTATCGTTGAATTTACAGTTTAATGTGCTTTGCGATCCGCTGCTGATAGATGGCAATCATACCGGTGAAGGCGATATCATACAGGATGTATACCACAACGAGGAGCGGAACGATCAGCCAGCTGTACGGCAGCGCGTCCAGCCGGATCATCGAAAGAAGCAGCGCCTGAAACGCGTTGTAATACACAGCAATCACAATGCAAAACAGAGAAATCTTTATGATCCATTCCACTGCCAGACGCCCGATGCGTTCGATGATGCTTTTGACCGGACCGTACCAGCCAAGCACCAGCGCATAGGCAACCGCACAGGCTTTGGAAGGCAGGATCAGCAGCGCAATGGCTGCGGATGCAGCGTAGACCAGAAAACCCAGCGGCAGACCGGAATGAAGCACAGCGACCGCCGGCAAAAGCGAAGCGATTGCAACCATCGCAATCCGTCCGGTCGGAAGCACGCATCCTGCGTACAGAAAAACGATGGAAATTGCCGTCAGAATGGCGCCCAGCGCCAGTTTCTTTGTCTTCATCAGCAGCAGCGAATCAGGTCACCGCCCATGCACTCACAGCAGCAGTCCGCAACGAGCAGAGACGAGCAGATATCACAGTTTCCGCAGCCATGTCCATCCTGATTGTAGCTCTGACGATAGGGGCTTCCGCCCTGCTGCAGCATCATCAGCGCCTGACGGTACTCCGGATTGCCGGGCGCCATCTGACAGGCCAGCTCATAATTTCTCTGCGCCTCATCTAGCCATCCTTTGCGGTAGGCAATCGAGCCGGAGAGGAAATACCATTCCGCATCGCGGGTTGCAATGGAATTGAGCAGATTCTCTGCCATCACCAGATTGCCCGCATTGATTGCCTGACGAATCCGGGAATATGCGGTATTGCCGCTCTGGTTGGCATAACCGGTATTGGCACTCCGGTAACCGGTGTTATAATTCTGCGAAGTCTGAGCCTGACCCGAACGCATCCGCGTGATGGTGTCATACGCCTCATTGACCTCTTTCATTTTTTCCTGAGCCAGATCGGCAAGCGGATTGTCCTGATAGTTGTCAGGATGATATTTGCGGGCCAGATCACGGTAGGCACGCTTGATCTCCTCGTCCGAGGCGGACTGGGAAACGCCCAGCACTTCATACGGATCTTTCATTTGCTACTCCTGGTTTTTTGTTTCGTATGGAAGCTTCCCTCCGACACACTTTTCAGCACCGAAGGAAGTCCCCAATAGATCACATTTTCAATCAATTCCCGGTCAGCATGAAGCTCCAGCAGTTCAAACGCCGCTGCAACAAGACTGATCGAGGCGTCAATCGTTTGGATCAGCGCCTTTTTATCCTGTTCGTCAAGCACGCCATCGGTCACACGATAGCGCAGCGCCAGGACATTGTATGCGCCGCTGCAGCAGTCCTTCTGCAAATCATCGAGCGCGTCGGTCAAATAGATATATCGGCCCACATGGTACAACAGCTGCTCCAGAATCCGTCTCGTCCGGTCGTCGGATGCAAACTGCGCACAGGCTCTCAAAATAGCTGCAAACGCATCTGCGGTCCGGTCAATGCTGTCACAGCCGGTCTGTTCGAGCCATGTCAGCTTCGTGAGATTGTCGCGGACAATCCGGTCTTCCTCCGGCCGGTGCTTCGCCGCTTTCCGATAACTCCGGCGAAGCAGCCCCGCACAAATCCGCGCAGGGAGCGCACGGAAAAACGACTCATCCGCGGCACTGTCGCGCAGCTTGTGGTAATAGAGAATCACGCACAGGTCTGCGCAAAAATCCTGTTCTTCCGCGCCAATGCGGCAATTCTTCTGTTTGCACAGATGCGCCGGACAACGGCATAGCTGCTCGCTGTACTCCGGCTGCAGCGCGCCGAGAAGCAGGCTCAAAAATGTAATATCATAATTGACCGTGAACCGTGCGGCAAAGCCATAACGCGTACCGAGCCGCCTGCACAAGCCGCAATAGGCCGCCTGATATTGCGAAACAGACGCTTCCTCCAGTTTGCCCTTCATCGGGCGGACATAACCAAACATACTCTCAACCAAACGCCGTGATGGTGTAGCTCACGGGCTTTTTATTCGTCAGGTGACGATTATACACCAGTGCAGGGATCATTCCGAGCACAAATCCCGCCGCAGCGAACAAACCGGGAAATACAAGCCTCGTGCCGATGGCCCATCCGATAAAAAACAGCACCAGCGGGACCAGATAAACCAGCAGCGCTGCCTGCAAAACCGTTTTTCCGGCGGTTTCCACAATCACAGTATCGCCGGGTTTTGCGCCGATGGCGTTGCGTGCGCGGACATGGATCACTTCCTCGGCTGCGGTGCATCCGCCGCATTTGTGACAGTCTCCGGAGCATGCACTCTGCCGGCGAAGCATCACCTCAGCATACTGTGCATCGATCAGCCGGGTCACCGTAACCTGCTGGCGCATCAGCCGTTATCTCCGGATTCTTCCGGATTCTCTATGGGTTCAACCGGCTCGTCCACTTCCTCGGCAAGCGTGATGACAGCATTGTATGTTCCAATTACGCCGGCATTCGGATAACCGTAAATCTCCACCGTCAGCGGAACGGTATAGCTGCCGATGGTCGAGCCAATGCCGCTCAGATCCGCGATCACATGAACATTGGTCGACGAGATATTGTCAATATCCTCCAATGCCGCGCGAATCGTTACCGTGATCGTCTGCGTTATGGCGCTGGCCGTCAGGCCTTCAGGAACCTGCGCAAATTCGATAGTGGAAATCCGGAGCTGTCTGGTTTGCAGGCCGCGGATCTCCACGGAAACGGTAGCAGTTTCTTCGCCGCTGACATTTTTGACATTATTCGGCAGCAGAATGTTGAACTCATATGTTCCGCTTCCGACCAGATTGCTCAGATCGATGTTGCCGAGATTGATCTGGTTGACCAGATCGACCACGCTTGCATCGCCGGAAATTGTCACAGTACTCGGCTCGATCTTGTTAATCACAACATTATCGCTTGTCGCACCGCCGCCATCGATGAACTCCACATTCAGCGGGACATGCTTGAACTTGACAACCGGGAGCGTCACCTCGATCTCTTCGACGTCGCAGGTAATCTCTGAGCTCTCAATCGCCTCGCCGTCAGCGTTCATCAGAGTGTAACTCAGCGAGGAAGTCACAGACTTGTCCAGATTCTCCCGCACCAAAGTGACCAGTGCATACTCGACTTGACCGACGATTTCCGCCGGACCCTGAATGACAATCTGCTCATAATCGAAGGACATTTCCTCCGTTGTATAGCCTTCCGCCGTATTGCCGATCAACTCACCGCGGACATCAATGGTCTTGGAGGCGGCGCTCTCAACCGTCAGCACAACGCTCGATGGCAGCTTGGAATCGACCGTAATGGAAGACGCTTTCACATCCGACGGAAGCTCGATCGAGTAGTTCATCGTGTAGGTCTGCGCGCGGGAAATACGGCCGACATCTACGGTCAGTGTAATATTGTCTTCCGAGAGCTTTGTAACCTCGGAGCGCTTACCGGTCACGCGAAGCGTCACCGTAGCGTCCAGACCGGATGTGATAATCAGGCCCTGATCTTCTCTGAGTTCTTCAACACCCTCGAAGGTCACAGGAATGTTGCTGATGGTGGCCGTATGCTCCGGGTTTTCGACTGTAACCACATAGAGCCAAAGCGAAATCGCGGCCACCAGCGATATCACCAGCGTAACCAGTTTGCTTTTACTTTGCATCCTTGTCGTCCTCTTTCTTCGTGGGGAGCCATCCTTTGATGGTTTTGACGATCTTCGACGAACTCTCATCCTCAGTCACGGGAACCAGCTCATTGAGCAGCAGGCGCTCAAGCGTCTCGGGTGCGAGATACCGCTTGAGCATACCGCCGATTGCCACGGAAATTGTGCCGGTTTCCTCCGAGACAACCACCGCCAGCGCATCAGTCTCTTCGCTGATACCGATGCTGGCACGATGGCGCGTGCCGAGGTCACGGCTCAGGTGCATATTGTCCGACAGCGGAAGCACACAGCCGGCCGCAGCCACACGGCCATTGCGGATGATAACCGCGCCGTCGTGCAGCGACGCTTTGGGGAAAAACAGATTCCGCAGAAGTTCTTCCGAAACCTGCGCATCGATCAACGTGCCGGTGCGGAAATATTCATCGAGCGGTACCGTCCGCTCAAAAACAATCAGAACACCGGTCTTTTCCCGCGACATGACCTGGCAGGCACTGACCGTTTTTCCAATGACCTGCTCCATACCGTCGTCATGCGACCGATCGGAAAACAGCTCCTTTAGGGAAGACATTTTTCCGAACTTCTCCAGCAGACGGCGAAGCTCCGGCTGAAACACGATAACAATCGCGATCATACCGACTTCGGCCACCAAATTCAAAATAAAATTCAGCGCATACATGTGAGCGATATTCGTAATCCACAGCAATACCAAAAACACAATGACTGTCTTTGCCACTCTTGCGCCGGAAGATCGACGAATCAGGGTAACGACCTCATAGATCAAGAGCGCCACCACTGCGATGTCGACAATGTCCATAATGCCGATAGACGGAATCGTATAACGCAGGTCATTCAGAAGTGATTTGAAGGTATCCATGCGCGTTTCACCTGCCTCGTACTATAATCTATACAATTATAGCGGAAAATCAGGATAATAGCAACCTTATACGGGCGTTTTTTCCGTTTATTTTGTTTTGCAGATCCGCCGGATCGCGAGAGAAAACCGCTCCGCTTCCCGAAGCGTATTCATCGGCCCTGCCGAAAACCGCACCGTTCCGGTGTGCAGTGTTCCGGCGCTTTCGTGTGCGGTCGGTGCGCAGTGCAGACCGGCCCGTACGGCAAATCCCGCCTCTGATAACCTGCGGGCAACTGTTTCACAGTCCATACCCCTGATCCGAAACGACAGCACCCCGGTCTGTGCCGGCGAATCGGAGACAAAACACTCCACATCGGAGTTCCCGCAGAGCCGATCTGCCGTGTGCTGTTTCAGATACACCTCATGGCGCAGAATCTGTTCCGGAGTGTGCTTTATGATATACCGCAGTCCCTCGTTCAGCCCGCAGATCCCAGGCACATTGTGCGTTCCTGCCTCCAGTCGATCCGGCAGGAAATCCGGCATCTGTGCGCTCTCGGAAACGCTTCCCGTGCCGCCCTCAAGCAAAGGCTTTGCTTCGTGCGCGCACAGCAGCAGTCCCGTTCCCTGCGGGCCGAGCAGGCCTTTGTGCCCCGGCATCGCCACAAACGCCGCGTTCAGCCGGCGAAGCGAGACAGGAAGCGTTCCGGCCGACTGCGATGCATCCAGCACAAACGGTACTCCGCGCCGGGCGCACAGCTGCGCGATCTCATAGACCGGAAGTACATAGCCGAACACGTTGGACACATGCGTGCAAATCACTGCGTTTGTGTCTTTTGTGATTGCATTCCGAAATGCTGAAAGTGTATCTTCGGGCGCAAACAATTTTCTCCCGGCTACCGTGATCTTTGCGCCCAACGCACAAAGCGGTCTTGTGACAGCATTGTGCTCGAAGCCGGAGATCACAACAGAACCGCCGAACGGAACCAGACTTTTGATCGCAATGTTCAGCCCGTGCGTTGCATTCATGGTAAACACGACCTGCTCCGGATCGCAATCGAAAAAATCCGCCGCCAGGGTTCGGCATGCAAACACCTGCTCGGCAGCCTGCATCGCTGCACAATGGCCGCCTCGTCCCGGGCTGGCATAATGGCGGATCGCATATCCAACCGCCCGGTACACCGTTTCCGGTTTCTGCAGAGAGGTTGCACCGCTGTCGAAATAGATCATGGCAGACGCACCTCCGAAAAGCTCTGATCCCCGACGCGATAGAACTTGACTCCCGCAATATTCGCCTTTTTGAGCAGATGGGCTGCTTGCACGCAGTCTTTGCTGCGCACAAGCAGGCTGTATCCGCATCCCCGGTCGGATATCTCCTTGGGAGAGCGGATCATCCGGCTTCGTATTGCGCCCTTTTCCAGAACTGTCGCTCCCGTCTGTGCCAGGGTGATGGAGCGAAACGTAACATAACAGTCATACATACATAGATCCCCTCCTCGCCCATTGTATGCCGCTTGCCGCGCAAATGCGAAAGGGAGTGCTGCAGTTTGCAGCACTCCCTTTTTTCTATTCTTCCAACAGTGCGACACAATGCGCCGCAATTCCTTCACCCGCGCCGGTGAAACCGAGATGTTCTTCCGTTGTCGCTTTGACATTGACCTGTGTCGGTGAAACATCAAGCGCATCGGCAATCTTCTGCACCATCTGCGGAATATACGCAGCCAGACGCGGCTTTTGCGCAATGATCGTTGCATCAAGATTCCCCAGCCGGTACGGACGGATCTTCTGTGCAACTGCGCAAAGCAGCTTCATGCTGTCAGCGCCCTTGTAGGCAGGGTCGTTATCCGGAAAATGGCGGCCAATATCTCCAAGCGCGGCAGCGCCCAACAGTGCATCCATGACCGCATGCAGCAGTACATCGGCGTCGGAATGGCCGTCAAGGCCTTTCTCATACGGGATCTCGACGCCGCCGAGGATCAGCCTGCGCCCTTCACACAAGCGATGGACATCATAACCGTGTCCGATCCGCATCAGACTTCTCTCCTTTCGAGAATGACCTGCCCAATGGCAAGATCCATCGGGGTGGTAATCTTGATATTCTCCTCAGAGCCGACCGTCAGCCGAACGGACATACCGAGGTGCTCGACGGCCGAGCAGTCGTCCGTCAGTTCAAGCTGATCGAGTCTTGCTTTCACCAGCGCGCCGCGCAGAAGATCAAAGTCAAATACCTGCGGCGTCTGTACAGCAAACAGCGAGCTGCGGTTCGGCGTTCCCGTCACGATGCCGGATTCCGCTGTTTTGATCGTGTCTTTCACGGCAATGGCGGGCGCAGCTGCGCCTGAGCTGATCGCCGCACGAACGGTACGGTCGATGATGTCCACCGTGACAAACGGACGCGCGCCATCATGAATGGCCGCATATTTGGTTTTTTTATTCACCTGGTCAAGGCCCAGCATGACCGACTCCGAGCGTGTTGCACCGCCGGCAACCACCGCACTGACTTTATCCAGCCCGGCCACATGAAGAACACGGCTGACTTCAACGATCAGCTCCTCACGAGTCACCACAACGATCTCATGGATACAGGCGCTCTGCTGCAAAGCCCGAACAGAGTGTACAATCACCGGTTCTGCACCAAGCGGCGCAAGGATCTTGTCGATCCCGCCCATGCGCGAAGCAGATCCCGCCGCGACAACGACCGCGGCAGTATACGGCAGCTTACCGGCAAACCCGGCAGCACTTTTCAACAGGGACATTCGTCACTCCCCTTTCAGCAGTTCCTCCACCGCAAGCATAATGCCCGCTTTGCCGGATTCATACGTCAGGCCGCCCTGCATATACGCCATATACGGCGCACGCATCGGGCCGTCTGCAGACAGCTCAATCGACGCGCCCTGCACGAAGGCTCCGGCGGCCATAATCACCGGATCCTCATACCCCGGCATATCCCACGGCTCCGGCGTGACGAACGAATCAACCGGCGCACCGGCCTGAATACCGCGGCAGAAGCGCACCAGCGAATCCGGATTGCCAAACTCGATCATCTGGACGATATCCGTGCGCTTGTCCTGATACGCAGGAAGCGAATGATAGCCGAGCAGTTCCATAATGCGCGCACAGAAAACAGCCGTCTTCAGCGCCTGTGCGGTGACGTGCGGCGCAAGGAAAAAACCCTGATACATCAGACGGTTCTGATCGAGCGACGCACCGCATTCGCGGCCGATACCGGGAGAGGTCAGGCGCATTGCAGCCGCCTCCACCAGTTCCTTTTTGCCCGCAATGTATCCGCCCGTGACGGCAAGGCCGCCGCCGGGATTTTTGATCAGACTGCCCGCCATAATATCCGCACCGACCTGCGTCGGCTCGAGCGTATCGACGAACTCACCGTAGCAGTTATCCACCATCACATATGCGTTCGGTTCAGCGTGATGAATCGTGTCAATCACTTCACGGAGCATCTCAATGGTCAGAGAATCGCGCGAAGAATAGCCGCGGCTGCGCTGCACAAGCACCACCTTGGCGCCCTTCGACGCCTTTGCAATGGCATCAAGATCCGGCTTGCCGTCCGGCGTCGGATCGGCCTGGCGGTACGAAACACCGAACTCCTTCAGACTGCCCGGCGCATTGCCGGTCAGACCAATGGCGGTCTGCAGCGTGTCATACGGCGCACCGATTGCGGAGACGAGCGTATCACCCGGGCGAAGCATGCCGAACAGCGCGGCAGCCAGTGTATGCGTGCCGTTGACGAACTGGATGCGGACCAGCGCATCCTCTGCGCCGAACACCTCGGCGTAGATCCGATCAAGCGTATCCCGTCCAATATCGTCATAGCCGTAACCGGTCGTACCGGCAAAATGCATCTCTGCAACGCGGTTATTCTGGAATGCGGCAAGCACTTTCTCCGTGTTTTCCTGCGCAACCGCATCGATTCGGTCAAAGGCGTCCCTGCAGTCGGCTTCCGCCTGCGCTGCGAGTCGTCTCGTTTTTTCAGAAAACAGCATTTCTCAGCCCTCGAGAACAGCCTTCAGAAGCGAGACACACTGCTCACAGTCGGCAATGCTGACGATCTCATTCGGCGAGTGGATATAACGGGTCGGGACGGAAAGGCACGCAGCAGGAACACCACCACGCGATGCAGCGATGGCGCCGGTATCCGTGCCGCCCGCGGTGGCGACCAGGCGCTGGCAGGCAATGCCGGCCTTTTCGGCGGCCTTTTCCATACGGGCGATCACATCCGGATGGCCGATTGCAGCGCGGTCCATGATCTTGATGATCGGGCCGCCGCCGAGCTTGACCGGTCGCTTTTGGTCGCCCGGGACGTCGCCGGTACCGGTGACGTCAACGGCGATGGCATAGTCCGGCATGATCGCGTAAGCAGCCGTACCGGCGCCGCGGCAGCCGACCTCTTCCTGCACGGTGAACACGCAGAACAGATCCACATCGGAATCTTTCAGCTGCTCAAGCAGCTTGAGCAGGATCACACAGCCGATGCGGTCATCCAGATACGGAGAAACGATGCTCTCACCGCACTGCGTCGTCTCACCGAGGAAGGTTGCCGTATCGCCCGGAAGAACCTTTTCCCCCATCGTATCGATGTAAATATGATCCATGGTCAGATCCTTGGCGTCAACTCCGGCATCGGCGCAGACGACGCCAACGACGCCGTTGTTGAACACAACGCGCTGATAAAGCGTCGGAACAATGCGGATTCCGCCGAGATTGCCCACGCGGACAAAACCGTTTTCCTCCACATAGGTGGCAATCAAGCCAATCGAGTCCATGTGTGCGGCAAGCATGACGCGCTCGCCCTTACCGGCCTTATGCACGCAGAGATTGCCCATTGCATCACGGGCGATATCCGTAAAGCCCATCGACTTTGCCGCTTCCTCAATGGCAGACGCAACCGCTGCCTCACGGCCGGACGGAGACTGCGCGGGAATGATTTTTTTCAGCAGTTCAAGCATATTGATCCTCCAGATTCTTCAGGAATTTTTCCATAAGAAGGCGGGCGTTGGAAACGTCCCACAGGCAGCACAGCGCACTGGCGCTGTGAAGATATCTCACCGGAACGGAAACGACGCAGGTGCGGCAGCCGGCAGCGGTGCGCTGCGTCGGGCCGGCGTCATTGCCGCCGGCAGCACGGGTCTTGTACTGCCACGGAATTCCGTGTTCTTCGGCAACGCCGCGAATTGTCTCAAACAGTTCCGGACAGGCGATCGATGCATTGTCGATAAACGAGATTGCCGGGCCCTTTCCACATTCGCAGACACGCTTACCGCCGGAGCACAGTGGAGTGTCCGCCGCAGTCGTGCCTTCAAGCGCGATGGCGATATCCGGCTTCAGCGCAAAGGCTGCGCCGTATGCACCGCGGCAGCCGACCTCCTCCTGCACGGTAAAGACAAACCAGCAGTCCACCGGCAGCTCCTGCCGCAGCAGCGCCAGCTGAATCGCACAGCCGACACGGTCATCAATGGCCTTAGCCTTAAGGTAATGATTCGGAAGTGACTGCACGTCATCGTGGAAGACACCCCACGTACCCGGCGGGCAAAGACGCTCCGCCTCTTCCTTATCCTTCGCGCCGATGTCAATATACAGCGATTTGACCTTCGGAGACGACTTGCGTTCGTCCGCTTCCGTCAGGTGAATCGGCTTGTTGCCGATGACACCCGGAATGCGGTCTTCCCCAAGGAACACCTGCTTGCCGAGCACCACGCGGCGGTCCACGCCGCCGAGGAAGCCAAAGTGCAAAAATCCATCCGCAGTCGCAGATTTGACCATCAAGCCCACTTCGTCCATATGCGCGCAGAACATCACCGTCTGCTTCTGGTGCACGCGGCCCTTCTTGAATACCAGAAGACTGCCGTTGGGGTCCTCGATGATCCGGTCGGCATACGGCTCGGCCTGCCCGCGGATATAGTCACGAACCTGATTTTCAAAGCCGGACGGGCCGGAAAGTTTACATAACGTTTTCAGCGTTTCAATCATTTCAGATCCTCCTCCCCAAATGTGAGCAGGAATTCGGCAAGAAGCTTCGCGCTCTGCTCAATATCAGACAGGCTGACGACCTCACGCGGCGTATGCATATAGCGCAGCGGCACGGAGATCATGACCGTCGGCACACCTTCGCGGGAAATCTGCGTCGCTGCAGCATTCGTTCCGGGGTGACCGGTGCTGATCTCAAGATTGTAATCGATCCCTTTTTCCTCGCAGATCTTTCTGAGCTTGGATGTCAGCGGCTGCGAGAGCATCGGGCAGATCGTGATCGCCGGGCCGCCGCCAAGCGGGACGGTCGACTCCTTGTCGCAATCCGGCTGATCGGCAAAGGTAACATCTACAACAACCGCAGCATGCGGCATCATCGAAAATGCGCCGCCCTTTGCGCCGAGCATCGTCGACTCCTCCTGTACCGAGCCGAGCACGACAACGTCACACGAAAGCTGCTCGTCTTTGAGCAGCTCCATCGCGCGGATCAGCACCAGCAGACCGGCGCGGTCGTCGAGCGCTTTGCCGCAGACGAGATCTTCGCCCATCGCAAACGGCTTCACCGACCAGACAACCGGTGTGCCGATCGGAAGCTGCTCGGCCTGCTCTTTGGTCAGCGCAGCATCAATGCGCAGTTTCTCAATGTCGAAGGGCTTGTCCTGCTCCTCCGCCGTCATAATGTGCGGCGGCAGACAGGTGATCACACCGCGCAGCGGCGGTTCACATAATATTTCAACCTCCGCATCCGGAAGCAGGCGCGGATCCACGCCGCCGCCCGGTGCAAACGTCAAAAATCCGTCTTCCGAACCGGTCACATAAAGGCAGATCTCGTCGATGTGCGCGTCAATGAGAACGCGCGGCGCGCCGAACTTTCCGCTGGCGCGAATTCCGATCAGATTGCCGATCTGATCGCCGGATACGCCCGTGACATACGGCTCGAGCATAGCTCCGGCAACCGCCGCCGCAGCGGCTTCACGGCCGGTCGGGCCATTGGCAGAACTGAGCGTCATCAGGCTCTCTCTCAGGTCCATATTTTTCACCTCTGTAAAAAGTTATGTCAACTTATAGCTCCATGACAATTTTCTTAAATGCATCGCCTCGCTGCATAAAATTACGGAAGCGGTCGAACGATGCACTGGCAGGGCTCATGATTACAACATCTCCCGGATGCGCAAGCGCCGCAGCCGTCCGGATGGCGTCGTCAAACCCGGAGATCTCAAGAATTTCCGGGCTGCCCTGCCGATAGTTCTCTGCAGCAAGCACGGCGTCGCGGATCTTTCCCGCCGTTGCACCGGTCAAAACCAGCGAGCGGACATGCTCCACGATCTCCGGGCCAAGCACATCATACGGAATATGCTTGTCATAACCGCCGGCAATCAGGATCACCTTCTGCCGGAAGCTGCGAAGGCCCGCAGTCGTGCGGCTCGGACTCGACGCAATCGAATCATTATAAAACTTCACGCCGTTTTTTTCCCGCACCAGCTCAATGCGATGCTCCACACCGCCAAAGGTGCGCGCCACCTGACGAATCACCGCATCAGGCACCATTCCTTCTACCGCGCAGATGGCCGCCATATAATTTTCTACGTTGTGTACTCCGGGAATCAGAATCTCGTCGGCACGCAGAACGGCTTCCCCATTACGGTAAACCACACCATCTTTCAGCCACACGCCGGATTCCGGGCGATCCTGCCTGGAAAACTTCCGTACCGAACCGGAAGCGAGCGGCGCAAACGCATCGGTGATCTCGTTGTCCATATTGACAACGAGCACGCCACATGGTTTCTGATGAAGGAAGATATTCTTTTTCGACTCGACATATTCCGCCATATCGGTGTGCACATCGAGATGGTTCGGCGCAAGATTGGTCACAACGGCAACCTGCGGGCTTTGGGTCATATCCATCAGCTGGAACGAGCTCAGTTCGAGCACTGCCACATCCTCGGCAGACATCATCCCGACCTCCGGAAGCAAAGGCTTTCCGATATTGCCGCCGACCCAAACCTTCTTCCCCGCCGCCTTGAGCAGTTCGGAAATCAGCGTCGTCGTGGTCGTTTTTCCGTCCGAGCCGGTGACCGCAATGATCGGGCACGGGCAGACCTCAAAAAACGCCGCCATCTCGCTGGTTACAACAGCGCCCTTTTCCCGCAGCGCCTGCAGCGCCGGAATATCCGGGCGCATGCCGGGCGTGCGAAACACGACGTCTGCTTCCACATTCTGAAGATAATCCTCTCCAAGCTTGAGTTTTGCACCGAGAGAAGCAAGCTCGAGCAGGTTCTCATCCGGTTCGGTCAGCTTGTCGCATCCGGTCACATCAATACCGGCGCCCGCCAGCAGACGCACCAGCGGGCGATTGGACACACCGAGGCCGAACACGGCCACCTTTTTATTTTTCAGAGTCTGAAGATATGCATCTATGGTCATATGCTTCCCTCATTTCTTACAGTTTGCGACACGGGCCTGTAAGCCGGGTTCTGTAATCGACAGCCATCTATCTAGGCGTATCGTTGCCGACACGCTCAAGCCATGCGAGGGGACGGCCGGGCAAGCCATATGTCCCCAATGTTGCTCCGGATAGAGTTTACA
>CAZUKJ010000004.1:2654-20862 GCA_964620855.1 uncultured Oscillospiraceae bacterium | reverse complement strand
ATCGGCGGCGTTGATGGCATGGTCCACGTCTCCAAGCTGAGCTGGAACCGCATCAAGACCCCGGCTGACGTTGTTTCTGTTGGCGACGAGATCGACGTTTTCGTCATTGCTCTCGACCCGGAGAAGCGCCGCATTTCCCTCGGCTATAAGACTGCCGAAACCAATCCGTGGAACATCTTCACCACTTCCTACAAGGTTGGCGATGTTGCCAAGGCCAAGATCGTCAAGCTCATGGAGTTCGGCGCGTTTGCCGAAATCGTTCCGGGTGTTGACGGCCTGATCCACATCAGCCAGATTGCGGATCGCCGCATTGGCAAGCCGGAGGATGTTCTGTCCGAGGGCCAGGAAGTTGATGTCAAGATCACCGACATCGACATGGATCGCAAGCGCATCTCCCTGTCCATCCGTGCACTGCTCGTTCCGGAGCAGGAGCCGGTTGAAGAAGAAGCTTACGAGCCGGTTGACGAGCCGGAGTCCGCTATGGTCTACAGCTCCGAAGCTCCGATCGAGGGTCAGAATGACATCGGTGAGGATGCCGAATAATTAATAAATTTAAGCACCGCAGGATGATTCCTGCGGTGCTTTTTCAGTCTCTTCTTGAAATGAATAAAACAGTCTTGCACATCAATGGTGATTTCGAAAAAAACCGCTGCTTTTTCAAGCAGCGGCAGATGTATTTTAGGTTATGCAGGATTTCCGGTATCCGTTGTCGATCCCTGCTCGGTGTAGATCCATCCGAAGCCGGGGTAGTAGTAATATCCGCCCGTGGAATCGGCGGAACCAGTCTGATCTGTGCTGCTGCCGTTTTCACCTGACGGCGCAGTACCGTAGTAGTTGGGATGTCCGTAGCCATCGTAGTAGCTGTAAGGCGTCACCTGTGACTCCGTGTAAGATCTGGAATAAAAGAGACCGGAGAACAGACTGAGCAGGAAGTTCAGCAGGAAGTATCCAATGATGATATAAAGGAAGATCGGACGCCGCCGTTTTGTTCCGGAAGCGTAAGCGCCGGCGAACGGATTGAACGGATTATAGTAAGTTGCGTCTTGTTCCGCATTTTGATCGCCATTGCCGTAATAGCCGCTGTAGTAGCCGCCGTAAGGACTCCCGTAAGGATTGCCGGCGTTCTGCTGGTTGTAGCCGTAGCTTGCATTGGCCTGACCGGGATTCTTGATTTGATCATACGCGGCATTGATCTCATTCATTTTTCTTGCGGCTTCCGTATCACCGGGGTTGAGGTCCGGATGGTACTTCTTAGCCAATTTGCGGTATGCCTGCTTGATTTCTTCCTCCGAAGCATCTTTGGAGACACCAAGCACAAGATAAGGATCGGTCACGCGTATTCACCCTCTCGTAATGGATTTCATTCCTTTGGAATTGTAGCGCAGAATGATGAACATGTCATTAAGAAAATTGCAATTCATATAAAATTTACAAATTGAAGAGTGCTCTATGATTAGGAATATTGCAGCACTGGATTTGCCCTGAGCCCAATGCTCTTAAGGGACGGTGTTTCATCCCTGGTTGGAAGGAACTGCCTGAAAAATGCCGCCGGATTCCGGCGGCATTTTCTGTTATCGGGTTTTCTTCCACTCGAGGAATTCTTCATAGGTACACATGCGATCAAGAATGGTACCATCCGACTGGAATTCGATGATGCGATTGGCAGTTGATTCAAGCATCTCATGGTCATGGCAGGCGAGCAGGATGTTGCCCGGGAAAGCGACAAGACCGTTGTTAACGGCGGTGATGGACTCGAGGTCAAGGTGGTTTGTCGGTTGATCGAGCAGAAGAACATTTGCGCCCGAGAGCATCATGCGCGAAAGCATACAGCGTACCTTCTCACCGCCGGAAAGGACCTTGACCTGCTTGAAGACGTCTTCGCCGGAGAAGAGCATGCGGCCAAGGAAGCCACGCAGGTAGATTTCGCTCTGGTCATCGGAATACTGCCGCATCCAGTCGACCAGATCATATTCGCAGCCCTCAAAATATTCGGTGTTGTCTTTCGGCAGGTAGCTCTGCGATGCCGTCGAACCCCAGTGAATCGTGCCTGCGTCAGGTTCAAGCTCGCCCATCAGGATCCGGAACATTGTCGTCTGTGCGAGCTCGTTTTCACCGACAAATGCAATTTTATCACCGCGATTCACAGTAAACGAGACATTGCTTAGCAGCTGAACACCTTCGACATTTATACTGACGTCCTGCACAGAGAGGATATCCTTGCCGACTTCACGGTCCGGCTTGAACTGCACGAACGGGTAGCGGCGCGAAGATGCCGGCATTTGCTCCACAGAGAGCTTGTCGAGCAGTTTGCGGCGGGATGTTGCCTGCTTGGACTTGGACTTGTTGGCAGAGAAGCGGGAGATGAATTCCTGCAGCTCCTTGATTTTTTCTTCGTTGCGTTTGTTCTGGTTGCGGATCAGCGCCTGAACAAGCTGGCTGGATTCATACCAGAAATCGTAGTTGCCAACATACATCTTAATCTTGCCGTAGTCAATGTCGACAATGTGCGTGCAGACTGTATTGAGGAAGTGCCGGTCATGGCTGACGACAATGACCATGCCCTCGAAATCAAGCAGGAAGTCTTCGAGCCAAACGGTCGATTCAATGTCGAGGTTGTTTGTCGGCTCGTCAAGCATGACGATATCCGGGTTGCCGAAGAGCGCCTGCGCGAGCAGAACCTTAACTTTCTGACGGCCGTCGGTGTCGCCCATCAGGTCGTAATGCTGCTCAACCGGGATTCCGAGGCCCTGCAGAAGTTTGCTTGCATCAGACTCTGCCTCCCAGCCGCCGAGTTCGGCAAATTCGCTCTCAAGCTCTGCGGCGAGGATTCCGTCTTCTTCCGAGAAGTCGGGCTTTTCGTAAAGCGCGTCTTTCTGCTTGCCGATATCATAAAGACGTTGGTTGCCCATAATGACCGTGTCCATGATTGTGTACTGGTCATACTGAAACTGATCCTGCTTCAGAACTGACATGCGGACACCAGGCTTGATAACAACCTCGCCGGAGGTCGAGTCGAGATCGCCGGAAAGGATCTTCAGGAAGGTCGATTTTCCTGCTCCATTTGCACCGATGATACCGTAGCAGTTACCGCCGGAAAACTGCAGATCAACATGCTGAAACAGGATGCTGCCGCCGTACTGGAGGCTGAGATCGCTGACTGTAATCATAGTAACTCCTTAAAAAGATATTTGGAATAGTATAACAAAATGTATCCGCCGATGCAACCGGTCGTTGCCACTTCCGTCGTTCTGTGCTAAGATAGTTCAAAAAATGCGAAGTAATTGTCGCAGATTACCCTGATTTCAGGAGGGATCTCAATGGATAAACTTATGCTCCGGCTTGACACGCTGACTGTTTTTCGGTCGGTTCTGGATGTTCCGGCTGTCGCAGCGCTTCGGCAGTGTCTTGCTTCGACCGATGAGAAGACAATGCTCTGTGCCTATGCAAAGGCGCTCAGTGCACTCCGAGACGAGGGCTTTGATAACTTTTCAGATTTACTTCGGACACATCTGCTCTATGATGAGACCGCGTTTGCCAAGGCCTGCGCGAAGGGAGACGAAGATGACGCTTATATCGATGCAGCGAAGCGTGATGTAACATCGCTGAATATGCTGATTGGTCTTGAGGCGGCGCAGCTCAAAGTGTGGATGACGGAGCGCGCACCGCAGCAATCGGATCTGATCGCGGGACTCCCGGAGTGGCGCAGTGGTTTTGTGGTTACGTTGGATGACTTGATCGTTTCTTATCGGCAAAATGGCTGCGGCCTGTTTGCACGGGGACGCGCATTCCATTGGGAAAAGGGCGTCCTGACGGCGGTCAAGAATCCGGACCCGATCGGGCAGATGATCGGCTATGAGTGGCAGCGTGAAAGCGTGATCCAGAATACGCGCGCACTTCATGCCGGAAAGCCTTGTAACAACGTCCTTCTGCACGGCGACAGTGGAACGGGAAAATCTGCCACAATCAAGAGTCTGCTCAATATGCCGGAGTTTCATAATCTCCGCATCGTTGAGGTGGCAAAAAACAGTCTGGAGGAACTGACACAGGTACAGCGGATTGTCTCGTCTCATACGCAGAAGTTTATTCTTTATATCGACGATCTGGCATTTATGCAGGAAGACCGCGGATATTCCGCGCTGAAGTCTGCGCTTGAGGGCGGACTGGAGCGGCGTCCGGAGAATGTGGCCATTTATGTGACATCCAATCGCCGCCATATGGTTCGCGAATCGTTTTCAGATCGGAATGGGGATGACATTCACCGTGATGAAACCATTCAGGAACAGACCAGCCTTTCAGATCGGTTTGGACTGCGGCTGCCGTATCTTTCGCTCAGCAAACCGGAATTTTTGGCGATGGTCGATGAATTGACTGACCGCGCCGGGATTTCGATTGACCGCGAAATGCTGCACCAGCAGGCAAATGCGTGGGAAATTCGTCATTCAGGACGCACACCTCGTACCGCAACGCAGTTTGTTGAATACCTTCAGACGCAAATCTGAAAAAGTACTTGCATTTCTAATCGAATAGGTTATAATAGGTTTAGCACTCGTCGGCACGGAGTGCTAAACCTATCTTTTTAAGGACGTGTTGAACAATGGCAAAGAAACAATTTAAAGCGGAATCGAAGCGTTTACTGGATCTTATGATCAACTCGATCTATACGCACAAGGAAATCTTCCTGCGTGAGATAATTTCCAATGCCTCGGACGCGATTGATAAGCTGGCGTATCTTGCGCTGACTGACGATAAAGTCGGTCTGAACCGAGATGAATTCGCCATCCGCATTTCTACGGATGGTCATATGAGGGTTCTGACCGTTTCCGACAATGGTATCGGTATGTCAAAAGAGGAGCTGGAGCAGAACCTTGGTACCATCGCGAAATCCGGTTCGCTGCAGTTCAAGCAGGAGATGGAGCAGGTTGACGATGTGGATATCATCGGCCAGTTTGGTGTTGGTTTCTATTCAGCCTTTATGGTTGCGGATGCGGTGACGGTCATTTCAAAGAAATACGGCTCGGAGGATGCTTGGATGTGGCAGTCTTCGGGAGCTGACGGCTACACGATCACGGCTTGTGAAAAGGAGAGCGCAGGCACGGATATTATTATGAAGCTGAAAGCCGACACAGAGGACGAGTGCTATTCAGATTATCTCGACAGCTATACGCTCAGAAGTCTGATCAAAAAATATTCCGATTACATTCGCTATCCGATCAAGATGGATGTTGTCAAAACCCGTTTCGTTGAGGACCCGGAGGATTCCGAAAAGAAGATCAGCGAAGAATATTCCGAAGAGGAGACACTCAATTCGATGGTGCCAATCTGGCAGCGTCCGAAAAGTGAGGTTCCGCAGGAGGAATACGACAATTTCTACAAAGACAAATTCTTTGCGTTTGAGCCGCCGCTGTCGACGCTCCGCGTGAGTGTGGAAGGTGCGGTGACATATACTGCGCTGCTGTTTATCCCGTCAAAGCTGCCGTATGACTACTACACCAAGGAGTATAAAAAAGGTCTGCAGCTGTATTCTTCGGGTGTAATGATCATGGATTCCTGCGAGGATCTGCTTCCGGATTGTTTCCGTTTCGTCAAGGGTGTCGTTGATTCTCAGGACCTGAGCCTGAACATCTCCCGTGAGATGCTGCAGCATGACCGTGCAGTGCGGCGAATTGCGGCCAATCTTGAAAAAAAGATCAAAGCCGAGCTCGATAAACTGCTGAAGAATGACCGCGAAAAGTATGAGCAGTTCTTCGGTGCCTTTGGCCTTCAGCTGAAATATGGCCTTGTCAACAACTATGGCGAACGCAAGGAGCAGCTTCAGGATCTTCTGCTGTTCTGGTCGACCAAGCAGAATAAGATGGTTACGCTTTCTGAATACCTGGAAGCGATGCCGGAAGATCAGACGGCAATCTACTACGCAGCAGGTGAGAATAAGAACCGCTTGACGCAGCTCCCGCAGACAGAACTTGCACTGAGCAAGGGCTATGATGTACTCCTTCTGACGGATGAGATTGATGAATTCTGCACGCAGATCATTGGTCAGTATCAGGAAAAGGCATTCCAGAGCGTTGTCGGCAGTAACTTAGGAGCGGACGATGCGGAGGATCTCCCGGATAAGGAGACTGCCAAGCCGGTTCTTGAGTTCGTCAAGGAAGCACTTGGTGAGAAAGTGAAAGAGGTTCGCCTGTCGCAGAGTCTCGGCACACATCCTATCTCTCTTGCTCCGGAAGAAGGTATGAGCTTTGAGATGGAGAAGTATCTGACCAAGATGAATCCGGATAATACCTTTATTTCAGGTCGAATCCTTGAGCTGAATGCATCGCACAGCGTGTTTTCCGCGCTCGAGAAAGCAATGACGGATGATCCGGATCTGGGCAAGAAGTATGCGGAACTCCTCTACCATCAGGCGCTGCTGATGGCAGATCTGCCGATCGAAGACCCGACGGCATATACCGATCTCGTCTGTGAGCTGATCAAATAAATCAAAATGCCGATGCGGAATGAATCCGCATCGGCATTTTTTATCTCAGATCGACCGTGAAGTCTGCAGTAAACTCAAACGTACGAAGCCATGGATATGAGCAGTTGCTGATGGTTACGGTTTCAACCTTTGCCTCGCTGTATGGCGACAGTGAATGGATGTAGGTTCCGCCGTTCACACTGTCAAGGATATTGGAAGAACAGGCGACAATTTTGTTGGTTAGTGTGACGCCGATTCTCTCAAGTTGTTCGGCGGTGGCGTTTGTCATATTGTTAGCATCCAATCCAAGTTCCGACAGATACGAAGACATCTCATATTTGTATCCGCTGTTCCAGTAATACCCTTTGGCAAACATGAAGACAAGATCCTCGATAAAGGCTTTATGGCAATCTTCGGTCAGATAGCTCTGCTTCATCAGCGCGCGATAGCGAGCAAGTCCCTGACTGATGCCCATGATGGCACTTGCTCCGGAGCCGTTTGCGTGCAGGCCTGCAGACATCAGCATAGAAATGTCGACTTCGGTCAGAAGCGCAGAATTGGTTTTGGATGCAAAGTCAATATAAATGGTTGGAATCTCGTTAGCAAAATTCTGCTTCATTTGGGAAATTATTGCATCGGAGGCAGCCTGTGCTTGGTCATCGTCCGAGGAGTCACACGCGACCAGAATCTCAACATCCGCATCCTGTGAGACTGAAACGGCATCGCAGAATGTAATAATCTGGTCGACCGCTTCAGATACTGTATGACCGGCAAAGTTCAGGTTGTTGTCAGCTGAACCGTAGTAGCGTACTAATACAGACACTTGGTTATTTCCGCAATAGTCGTTAAAAATACAGGATACCGCAAGCTCGCCGAGACAATCAATGGCTGAGAGCTTTTCCAGCGATCCGCCCGCAAGCCGATTCAGATACTCGAATTCCGCACTCTGGATGTTGCTTCCGTTGGCGGAATCGTCAACGCCGAAGAAATAGCGAACCGATTCCAGGTGGTAAAGTGTTTCAACCGCATAGGCATTGAGACGGAATTTCCGTTCGCGGATCGCAAGGTATCGGGCAAGAGGAGAGTGATCACCGGATCCAATGTAGTAATCAATCTGTTCCTGTGTTAATCCGGCTGCATAGATTGCCTCTGAATGGTTGTCTGTCAGCGTGTAGCCTGCAATCACATCCTCGACCGTTGCATGATCTTCCAGAGAAGGGCGCGAAACAAGCCCGTATAATCTGCTGATGGAATAATCATCCGATGTAAAGCCCAGGTAACCGCTGCTTGAGGCAAGTCGGAGCTGAGAGTCAATCACATAGACCGTGTGCGTCTGGGCCAGTGAGGCAATATAGTCGATGATCTCGAACTCGGTATATATGGTTCCGTCGGACAGTGTGACAGCTTCCATGCTGTCCATGCAGCGAGAGTTCATCAGACCGCCGGACAGCAGCTGATCAAGGTAGACAATGATCGTATCGCATGAGTCTGCTTCTGCCATCATCCACTCAAGAATTGCGGCACGATCTCCGTATTGCAGGCCGGCGTCATTCACAGCGCCGTCAAGCGTTGTCGCATAGAGACCGGAATCCGGCATGATCAGATCAATGCGAAGGGATTCGGCGAGAAGCCGGACCTGCTGGTCATTGATCGGACGATTATCAAGAGGGATATACATGACGCGGAGCGCATCCGGATCGCTTGCAACAGAATCGGTGCTTGAGGCGTGATCCGGCGTGGTGTCCGAAGATTCCGACGGATCGCATGCTGCAAGCAGAGTGACCGAGAGGAGCATGGACAAGCAGAGCAGAAGAGATATTGTTTTCTTTTTCATATACTTCAATCCTATAAGCCAAGTGAGCGTGTACAAAGGTAAGAGATGTATGCGGCAAGCTGGAATCGGTTGAGTAAAACGTCTCGACTTTCGTAAACGTGATCCATGGATTTGTTGATAACGGTTTCGACAGTTGCCCAGAGACTTGCCTCCAGCTGCTCCGGTGTCAGTTCGGGATAAAGACTCTGTGCAGCAGCCAGCTCCTGGTCGTCAATGTTGATCGCAGCGCCGTAGTGTACAGCATAACGCGCCATAATTACAGCGCAGGTGAGGTGATCAATCCCGCTTTCTGCCGAGAATCCGTCTTCTTCGGTCACAATCCCGGTTTCAAGCGCCCAGGAAACAGCTTCTTCGTTGGTTTGGCAGGATATGCCGGAGATTCTCGACAAGCAGGTGAGCAGTTCACCGACCGTTGCCTCGCGGTCTCCTCCGAAGAGTTCATCCGAATCAGCATCCATAAGACCGGAAGTTGTGACATACTGAACTGCGGATTTGTGAAAGACATTCGTGATGTCGGAGTAATTGACGAGCACAGAGGAGTCTATATCGCTTTCTTTTGAGAAAACATGTGCGTAGTAATCGTGATCGAGAACATCTCTTGAGACGGAGAATAAATTGTTGACATAACGCTGGTAATCTGCCTGAGTATAGCCGTTGCTGTCTTTAATTGTATCGTCTGCGATCAGACCGGATGCGGCGTCAAATTGAATCTCCTCGGTGAGGAAACTCTGATTTGCCAAAACAGCGATGTGAATACCATCGGAAAACACGTCTCTTCCTGCAAGAAGCCTTGAGTCGTATTCCACTCCAAATAGGTTGAGAAGTGTTGGAAGGATGTCAGCGGTAGAGCAGTATTCTTCCACACGGATTGGTTCTTCCAAACCCGGAACGTAGCAGATCAATGAGCTGTGATATTTCTCGAAAGTAGTGTCAACTTCAAACCCGGCGAGTTCATTATATTCGTCCTCGGTCAAACCGTAGGGGAAATGGTCGGTGGTCAGAACGATGACTGTGTTGTCTGCCAGACCGGCCTGTTCCAGCTCATTCATCAGGTAGGTCAGACCGTACTCCAACTCGAGATTACAGGCAAGATAGGCCTTTACCGCATCCGAGTACGGAAGACTCTCTACGGCTGCACGGTTTTTCTCACTCATGACATTGGTCCAGTTATAGGGGTTATGACCACTCCAACTCATGTAGTGCGCGTGGAATAAAGAATCCGATCCGGTCAGATCATCTGCGGATTGTTCAAACAGTTCGTAATCACTCGATGGATTGGTCAGATGAATGTCCAGTCCGCTTCCGGCGGCTTTGAACGTATAGCCCATGTTGGCATGCGTGAGATTGCGCGAGTAGAACTCACCGACATTGTTGTGGTACGCATAGCTTGAATATCCCAAAGCGCTCAGGCTGTTGCCCAGCGTGTAGGGAAGATAGTTGGAAATGCTGTCTTCAAAGCTGGTTGCCTCGCTGGTGTTATACATATTGGGATACAGGCCGGTGCACATCGTATATTCACCATTACTTGTCAGGCTTTGGAATGTATTATAAAAGTTTTCAAAGAGAATACCGCTTTGACTCAGTTTGTAGAGTGTGGGTGTCAGCTCTTCGCTGATCAGGTATGGCGAGAAGGATTCGGCACAGATGGTGATGAGATTGTAGCCCGACAAAAAACCGGTATACTCATTTTTCTCCGTTGGCACGACGGATTCGAAATACGAATCAAGCGCTTTCAGTGCATCGTCATCCGTCGAGGCAGATAATGCGTGAAAGTCAATATCAAGTGCATTGTAGGAAGTATCGTCAGATGGGCTTCCGCTTTCAATTCCGGCGGTGTAGGTCTCATTTTCGACGGTAAACAGGCCGGAGGTCAAGTCTCTCAGAGTACCTCCGGACAGACCGAGACGCTCGTAAGCGTACTCCGTGGATGTGGTATTGCTTCGGAGGACTGCAAACGCCGAGTTTGTTCCGCTTTTTGCCCAGAAGCCGGAAGCGATGCATGCGATCACGGCAATCAATACAGAGCAAAGAAGGCAGAGCGTTTGTTTTTTGTTTGTTTTGATGTCGGAGTTTCTCGTCAATATGAGAAGCACAATCATCACGATGACAGGAAGAATCAATAAAACAATTTGCAGCCAATTGCGCAAAATAGTTTGCAGAATCAGCGAAGCAAAATGGTTCAGCACATCGCCGCCCATGCGAATGAGAGAGAGCTGCATCAGGCTTCCGAATACTTTATAGTAAACCAGCTGAATGCATCCAAACAGCGTCGCACCAAACAGCAGAAAACCGGAAATCAACCCGCCTGCGATACGAGGCAGAAAACGATGCAGACAAGCCAGAATGCATCCGAACAGATATCCGCAAAGACAAGAGAACAGAAATCCTCCTGCACCTGGTCCAAAAACACATAAATGGAAACTGGCTTCCAGATAGATTCCCGCGAAACAGAAAAAGATTGGCCAGACGACGGCATGATCAAGTTGAAATTTGAAAATCTTTTTCATCCGATCGCTCCTTTCGTATCAGGCTGAAAATCAATTGCGTTGATCGGTACTCATGCCTGAATACGCACAAAAGATAAGTCAACATTTCTAATAAAATATTATACCATTTCCGTCGACAAACAACAACTAGAATCTGCTGCATGCATTTTGCTGTGTTAAAATGAGGTTGCGGATTTTTGGAAACTATAATATGATATATTTGATCATTTGGGAAAGCGGGTGAGAGGTTGAAACGAATTTTAAAGGTAATTGTGTGTGTATTGGCGGTATTGCTCCTGATTGTCTGCGGGTATGTGATCTATGTTTTTGCAGACTATGATCGTCTGGAGGATAATCTGACACTTGATATCGTGGATAACCAACCGACCGTAGCTTCGGCATCGCAGGAGTTTACGATTGTGACGTGGAACCTTGGGTTTGGTGCGTACTCCGATGACTACTCATTTTTTATGGACGGCGGAGAACAGTCTCGTGCCGTTTCTGCTGAGGCGGTTTATGAGAATCTTAACGGTGCGCTTTCTCTGCTGCAGACGCTTGAGGCGGATTTTTTGTTCTTGCAGGAGATTGACGTGGATGCGACCCGCAGCTACCATATCGACCAGCGGGAGGTCGTGCTCGAATCCCTCGAAGGATATGGAAGCGTGTATGCACAGAACTATGATTCGCCCTATCTGTTCTATCCTGTTTTCGAGCCGCACGGTGCTTCGCAGGCAGGAATGCTGACCCTTTCGCAGTATTCGGCTGAAAGTGCGCTGCGTCGTTCGCTTCCCATTGAAACCGGGTTTATGAAGCTGGTCGATTTGGATCGCTGCTACAGTCTTACCCGCGTAACGCTTGACAGTGGAAAGGATCTCTGCCTGTTTTGTGTGCATCTGTCTGCGTATACCTCGGATGGTACGATTGCAGATGAACAGCTCGCTATGCTCTCCGGGCAGATGCTCGAGGAATATGAGAAAGGCAATTATGTTGTGTGCGGCGGTGATTTCAACAAGGATCTGCTTGGTGACTCCGGCAGTATTTTTGGTGTGTCGGGAGATAATTTCACCTGGGCACAGCCGCTGAAAGAAGAATTGCTGCCGGATGGATTTTACGTCATTGCGCCGCTTGATGCGGCGAACCCGGTTCCATCGTGCCGCAATGCCGATATTCCGTATACACCGGGTGAAAGTTTTGTCATTACAGTCGATGGGTTCATTGTATCAGACAATGTGACAGTGACTTCCGGCGAGGTGATTGACGCAGGCTTTGCCTGGTCTGATCATAATCCGGTTATGATTTCGTTTACATTGGAGTGAGCGGAATGGAAAGTTTGAAGAAGAAACGATTGTTTCTGCTTGACATGGACGGAACGATTTATCTGGATGAAACCCTTTTTGAGGCAACGCCGCCTTTTTTGCAGCATGTTCGTGAGACCGGCGGCCGCTATTTGTTCTTGACGAATAATTCATCCAAGAGTGTATTGGCCTATGTGGACAAGCTTCATCGTCTGGGGATCGAAGCAACGCAGCAGGATTTTCTGACCAGTGTTGATGCAACGATTGCGTACTTAAAAAAGACGCATCCGGAGGACCTGCTCTATGCGTTCGGGACAGAGACCTTTCGGCAGCAGCTTTATGATGCCGGCCTGAAGGTGACAGACCAACTCGATGATGGAATTCAGGTGCTTGTCATTGGATTTGACACGGAACTGACATTTCAAAAGCTGGAGGACGCCTGCATCCTGCTGGGCCGTGGAGTGGACTTTGTTGCGACCAATCCGGATTGGGTTTGCCCGACATGGTACGGTTATGTGCCGGACTGCGGTTCGGTCTGTGAAATGCTGTTCCGGGCTACCGGGCGGCGGCCTGATATCATCGGTAAGCCAAAACCGGAAATGGTGCATTTGGCGTTGGAAACAACGGGATATCGCCCGGAGGATGCCGTTTTGATCGGCGATCGCGTGTATACCGATATTGCCTGCGGCGTCAACGCCGGAATCGATACGATTCTTGTCCTGTCCGGCGAAAGTACAACAGAAGATATTGAACCCGGCATCACAGAGCCAACCTATGTCATGGACGACATCGGTCAGCTGCTGCGTGTTCTTCGGGGAGAGGAGTCTGGTTATGAAACTTGATACAAAACGCACGATTTTTGTCGGCTTCGCCTTTATGGCGATCTGTGCCTTCTGGCAGGTATATGACGGCATTGTGCCGCTGATTTTGAAAAAAACCTTCGATCTCAATGATGCGGTTTCCGGTGTGCTGATGGCGTGTGACAACGTGGTTGCACTGCTGTTGCTGCCTGTCTTTGGTTCGCTTTCCGATAAGACGAACACACGGATCGGCCGCCGTATGCCGTATATTATCTGCGGTATGCTCAGTGCGATTGTGCTGATGTTCCTGCTGCCGATTGCGGATCGCAATGAGATTCTCTGGCTGTTTATCGTTGGCCTTGGCCTCGTGCTTCTGGCGATGGCGACATTCCGCTCTCCTGCAGTTGCGCTGATGCCTGATGTGACGCCGAAGCCGCTGCGCTCGAAGGGCAATGCCATTATCAACCTGATGGGCACGGTTGGCGGCATCATTATGCTGCTGATGATCGCGCTGCTGGTTCCGGAGGGTGACCATCCGAACTATTTTCCGCTGTTTGCATTTACGGCTTGCTTTATGCTTGCCTGCCTCTTGATCCTCGTGAAGACGACCAATGAACCGCGTCTTGTTGCCCGCATGGCAGAGGAATCCAAGGCACTTGGCGTTTCGGATGAAGAGGAGAATACAGCGGCAGCTGGGGAATCTGCGCCGCTTCAGAAAAAGACGCGGAAGGCGCTTGGTCTTGGCCTCGCCTCGATCTTCCTGTGGTTTATGGGCTATAATGCGATTACAACGTCATTTTCCAAGTATGCCAGCGTTTACTGGGGGCTGCAGGGCGGCGCATATGCCTATACCCTTATCATCGCCCAAGCGGCAGCAGTTGTGAGCTATGTGCCCTCCGGTATCGTTGCCTCGAAATTTGGCCGCCGCAAAACAATCCTTGGCGGTGTTGTGCTACTGACGGTTGCGTTTGGCGCTTGTGTTTTCTTTGAAAGCTTTTCGGGTATGATCTTTATGTTCTTTATTCTGGCCGGTATGGGATGGGCTGCGATCAATGTAAACTCGTATCCGATGATCGTCGAAATGTGCGACTCGGTCAATGTCGGAAAATATACCGGTTATTATTACTCAGCCTCTCAGGCTGCGCAGATTATTACGCCGATTCTGTCCGGGTTGGTTCTTGAGTATGGCTGGAAGCTGCTTGGAAGCTCTAACCCTGACGCCGGATATATTCTTCTGTTCCCGTACGGCGCATTGTTTGCGGCTGCTTCGTTTGTGACGATGCTCCTGATGCCGAATGTCGACCGGAAGCCTGCGGAAAAGAAGGGTGTTCTGGAATCGTTTGATGTGGATGATTGATATGCTCTATGTGATTTTAATTGTTTTTGTTTTGTTTTGCGTATGGCTGTTCCTGATTGGTCCTCGCAGAAATCCGCCAAAACAGATGAAACCGCTTTGCGGCTATCGTTATGCACACCGCGGCTATCATGCTTTGGAGGCGGGCGCACCGGAAAATTCTCTGGCCGCATTTCGTCGTGCGGTGGAAAATGGCTTTGGTGCGGAACTCGATGTGCACTTATCCAAAGACGGTCGGCTTGTTGTAATGCACGACGAAAGTCTGCTTCGTACCTGTGGTGCAGATCTCGAGATTTCAGATTTGACATCGGAGGATCTGGCGAAGTATCGCCTGGAAGGAACAGATGAGCCAATCCCATATCTGGAGGAAGTTCTGACGCTGTTTGAGCATAAGACGCCGCTTGTTGTTGAAGTCAAGCCGGTACGCGGCAATCATGCAGCACTGTGTGCGGCGACGTGTGAAGTGCTCGACCGGTTTGAAGTAGACTTCTGTATGGAGTCGTTTGATCCCCGTGCGATCCTCTGGTTAAAAAAGAACCGTCCTGAAATCGTTCGTGGACAGCTTTCGACAAATTATACCCGGCATGGCGAGAAGCTTTCTGCACCGCTGCGGTTTCTGCTGCATAATCTGCTGCTGAATTTTTTGACGAGACCGGATTTTGTGGCATATCATGTTGACGACCGCAAGGATCTCTCGTTCCGCCTGTGCACGAAGCTGCTTGGCGCGCAGGAGTTTAGCTGGACGGTGCAAAAACCGGAACAGCAGCGCGTGGTGGAGTCTGACGGTGGTGTTATCATCTTTGAACAGTTCGACCCTCGTAATTCATAAAAACCGGCCCGGAAGCGATTGCTTCCGGGCCGGTGCTTTATGCTCAATGTGTCAGTGCGTATTCGCGGATGTTGGAGGCGTTCGCGATCACTTCCGCTGTTTCACCACGGACAGCGACGAGTGTCGGCGCCTGCGCGATGCCGTAATACGAGACAAGGTCAGCGTTGAGCGCGGCATCAAGGACTTCGTACTTCAGACCGGCCTTGTCGAGTTCTCGTTTGGCAAGCTGGCAATTCGGGCAGGATCGTGTTGTAAACAGCAGAAGCTGCGCCGGCTGATCTGCCGTGGCAGAGCTGATGGATTCTGTGTTGGACTGCACGGCCGCGTGAGATTGCAGATCGGAACCTACAACGTCGTAAAGCTTGCGATCCTGATACTCCTGCGTCTTGCCATCATTCCAGTTCTGAACCGGACGATAGTAGCCGGTGATTCGGCTGTATACCTCCGCATTTTTACCGCAGTGCGGGCATACAAAATGTTCGCCGTTGAGGTAACCGTGATCCGGGCAGATCGAGTAGGTCGGAGAAATGGTGTAATAGGGAAGCTTGAAGTTCTCCGCAATCTTGTGGACAAGCGCTGCGGCAGTGCGCCAGTCCGGCAACTTTTCGCCAAGGAATGCATGGAACACCGTGCCGGAGGTGTAGAGCGTCTGCAGTTCATCCTGAATGGACAGCGCTTCAAAAATATCAGCAGTATAGCCGACCGGAAGATGACTGCTGTTTGTGTAGTAGGGTGTATCGCCGGGTTTCGCAGCAGTAATGATGTCGGGGTATTTCTCAACATCGTGCTTGGCCAGACGATAGGTCGTCGATTCGGCGGGGGTTGCCTCAAGATTATACAGATCGCCGTAAAGCTCCTGATAGTCGCTCAGACGCTCACGCATATGATTCAGAACATCTTTTGCGAATTCCTGCGTCTGCGTGTGAGTCAGATCCTTGCGGAGCCACTTGGCATTCAGGCCGACTTCATTCATACCGATCAGACCAATGGTAGAGAAGTGGCTTTCAAATGTACCAAGGTAATGCTGCGTGTACGGATACAGCCCGGCCTTAAGCAGCTGCGTGATAACGGTTCGTTTGGTTTTGAGTGATCTGGCAGACAGGTCCATGATCTTGTCAAGCCGTGCATAAAAGTCGGCCTTGTCTTCTGCGAGGTAGGCAATACGCGGCAGGTTGATCGTGACGACGCCGATCGACCCGGTCGATTCGCCGGAACCGAAATAACCGCCGGACTTTTTGCGCAGCTCACGAAGATCGAGTCGAAGACGGCAGCACATGGAACGAACATCGCTCGGCTCCATGTCCGAGTTGATGTAGTTGGAGAAATAGGGGGTGCCGTATTTGGCGGTCATCTCGAAGAGAAGCCGATTGTTTTCCGAATCAGACCAGTCAAAATCGCGGGTGATGGAGTAGGTTGGAATCGGATACTGGAATCCTCGGCCATTGGCGTCGCCTTCAATCATGACTTCAATGAAGGCCTTGTTGACCATGTCCATCTCTTTTTGGCAATCGCCATATGTGAAGTCCTGCTCTTTTCCGCCGACGATGGCAGGCAGGTTCTTCAGGTCGTTCGGGACGGTCCAATCCAGCGTAATGTTTGAGAAGGGGGCCTGAGTACCCCAGCGGGAGGGCGTATTTACGCCATAGACGAACGATTGGATGCACTGTTTGACTTGTTTCTGCGTCAGATTATCGGCACGGATAAACGGGGCGAGGTATGTGTCGAAAGAGGAAAATGCCTGAGCGCCTGCCCATTCGTTCTGCATGATGCCGAGAAAGTTGACCATTTGCGTGCAGAGTGTGGAAAGATGCTTGGCGGGCGAGGAAGTAATTTTGCCGGGAATACCGCCGAGACCCTGCTGGATGAGCTGCTTCAGGCTCCAGCCTGCGCAGTAGCCGGTCAGCATTGAAAGATCGTGAATGTGAATGTCGCCGTTTTTGTGGGCAGCGGCAATTTCATAGTCATAGATCTCAGAAAGCCAATAGTTGGCGGTAATTGCACCGGAGTTCGAGAGGATCAGGCCGCCGACAGAGTATGTCACGGTCGAGTTTTCCTTGACACGCCAATCATTGATCTGGAGATAATCGTTCACGAGATCCTTATAGTCGAGCGTTGTCGACTTGACATTGCGAACCTTTTCATGCTGCTTACGGTAGAGAATGTAGGCCTTCGCCACGTCGGAATAACCGGCCTTGATCAGTGTGTTTTCCACGCTGTCCTGAATCTGCTCTACCGTAATGCGGCCGTCTTTGATTTTAGGCTGATAGTCGGCGGTGACCTTCAGCGCAAGAAGATCAATGATATCGGAATTGTATTGATTTCCTGTTGCATGAAATGCCAGTTCGATCGCGTTGGCTATTTTGGATAGGTTGAAGTCCACAACCGAGCCGTCGCGTTTTACGACCTGATACATAAGGCATAATCCCCCAGTCATCGGAATAATAACGGAAAATATCCGAAATACTACCACATTGTAACACAATATTTCGGAATGTCAAGAGAAACAGACCACAATATATTGTGGTCTGTGAATGGACGGAAAATGTTGACTTGTGGTTGCTTAACTTCCACGCACGATAACCTCAGAAAAATATGGCCGCATCTGGTCTCCAAACGCATGCATCTGTTCTGCAGAGAACGCGGAAAGTCCGCTTCCGATCAGGTTCCCGGAATCCACAAATGTCTGCAGTGCATAACGCTCAGCGCCGCCGATCCAGTCTGCAATCTGATAAAGGTCGTCTGCTGTATGCAGTTCCCGGATCAAAGTGGTACGGAACTCATAAGAGATTCCGGAATTCATCAGAAGTTCAACGGATCTCTTGATATTAGTTATGTTATATCCGGGGACATCAATGGTATGCGCATATTTGGCAGGGGAGTTTTTAATATCCATTGCGACATAATCCAGCAGTCCGTCTTCCAGCAATGTTGCAAGGCGATCCGGATACGAGCCGTTGGTATCGAGCTTGAAAGAAAAGCCCATTTTTCGGACAGCGCGAATGAATTCATCGATACCATCATGAAGCAGTGGTTCACCGCCGGAGAGGACGACCCCATCAATCAGACCTATTCTTGTTTGCAGAAACGAAAGAACTTCCTCAATCGTATATTCTCGAGCCTGCTCAGTCTGCGTTACAAGCAATGCGTTATGGCAGA
>CAZUKJ010000004.1:0-2644 GCA_964620855.1 uncultured Oscillospiraceae bacterium | reverse complement strand
AAAGTTACAGCCACCAGTAAACACCGTAGCAGCCAGCTTGCCCGGATAATCGACAAGGGCCAGCTTCTGAAGTCCGAAGATTTTCAACGCGATCACCTCTATTTTTTATTTTACCTGCAATCGTCAGAACATGCAATAAAAAATCGCCCTGCCGACCGGCAGGGCGATGCGGAATCAGCCGTTGAGGAAACGGGAAAGAAATTCTTTGGTTTCCTGCTTTTGCGGATTGCCAAAGAGCTGTTCCGGCGTACCTTCTTCGCAAATTACGCCGGAATTCATGTAGACCACATGATTGGAAACGTCACGTGCAAATGCCATCTCATGAGTGACGACCAGCATTGTCATTCCGTCGTTTGCCAAAGAACGCATGACGGCGAGAACTTCTCCGACCATTTCCGGATCAAGTGCGCTGGTCGGTTCGTCAAACAGAAGGATCTCCGGCTCCATTGCCAGTGCACGCGCGATTGCAACGCGCTGTTTCTGACCGCCGGAAATCTGGCGCGGTCTTGCGTTGATATATGGTGCCATGCCGACGCGTTCGAGGTACTTCATGGCGTTTTCTTTGGCTTCGGCCTTGTCTTTCTTCAAAACTTTCGTCTGACCGACCATGCAGTTTTCCAGAACGGTCATGTTGTTGAACAGGTTAAATGACTGGAAGACCATACCTACCTTTGTACGGTATTTCGGAGCGTTCACGCTTCGGTCAAGCACATTTTCTCCGTGGAAGATGATCTCACCGGAAGTGGGGGTTTCCAGCAGGTTAATGCAGCGAAGCAGCGTCGATTTACCGGAGCCGGATGCGCCGATGATTGAGGTAACATCGCCTTTGGAAACCGTAAAGTCAATATCACGAAGAACGGTATTTTTGCCGAAGGTCTTTGAAAGGTGGTTGATCTGGAGGATGGCTTCACTCATCTTACCGCTCTCCTTCCTTTGCGTGTTTGGAACTTGTTTGAAATTCCTTGCTGCGCTCATCATACGGGCTGCCCTTATGCGGGTAGTTATAAGTTCCGGCGATTGCAGTCAGGGCATCACCCTGTACGAGCTCATAGCTGTTGGAGCCGTCCATCTTCTTTTCGATCCAGCGCAGCAGGAATGACGTAACGAGCGTCATTGTAAGATATCCGGCCATTTCAATGGTCGCAGACGGGAAGTAGAGGTAGGTTGCGCCGGCAACAGAGCGGTGTACCGCAAAGAATTCCGTGAATGTGATGATGAACATGACGGAGGTATCTTTGATGTTAATGATCAGGTTGTTGCCGATTTGCGGCATGATGTTGCGGAGCGCCTGCGGAAGAATGACATTCGTCATCGTCTGTACATGTGTCATGCCGATTGCTTTGGCGCCTTCCGTCTGACCGGGATCAATCGAGAGGATGCCGCCGCGGACGGATTCAGCCATGTAAGCGCCGGTATTGATCGAGACGACCAGAAATGCGGCGAGCCAAACATTGGAGAATCGAACGGCGTTATTGGTAAAGTAGGGCAGACCGTAGTAGACAAAAACAGCCTGAAGAACCATCGGTGTGCCGCGAAATACTTCAACATAGATCCGGACGAGTGCACGGATCAGACCCAGAAACCCGCGCTTGACGATATGATCGTTTTTAGACTGCGGGATAGTTTGGAGAATACCACAGACCAGGCCGATCAGGCAGCCGGCAATGGTCGCGAGCACAGCCAGAACAATGGTATCTTTCATACCATTGAGGTACGTTGAGCCATACTGACCCCAAAGTTTTGCGATATCAGCACCGAGCTGGATCAATCGCTCCACAAGTATTCACGCTCCTTCAGTAATTTAATGAACACGCGGATACCGCGGTTCGCTTGGCGAGCCGCGGCATCGGGAAAATACACAGTTTTCAATTATTCCTCAGAGAGGGGCTGAATGGCGATTGCTTCAGCCATCATTTCATTGAAATCATCGGCGGTCATGGTCTCAAGGACGCTGTTGAGCGCATCGAGCAGGTACGTGTTGCCCTTCATGATCGAGATGCCGATATTGACATCTTCATCAGAGACTTCAAAATCATCGCCGGAGCCGGCAAAGTCGAGCAGCACCATATCCGGATACGCGATCAGAGCGGCCTGAGCGGTCGGCATATCGGTGCAGACAAAGTCAACGGCTCCGGTCTCGAGCGCCATCAGCATGGCTGGGGCGGATTCCGCTGCAGTCTGGATCTGAGCGCCTTCAATCTGCGGCAGGCAGGTTTCGTACCAAATGGTACCGATCTGGGAGGTGCAGGTGCCGCGGGAGAGGTCGGAGATACCGGATGCATTGGCAAATACGCTGTTTTCCTTGGTCAGGCAAACGATGGTGGCATAGAGGTACGGACCTGCGAAGTCAACCTGCTCGGCACGCTCGGCAGTCATGGACTGACCGGCAATGACTGCGTCAACCGTACCGACCTGAACGGCCGGAACGAGAGAATCCCAGTCAGAGCGAACAATTTCAAGTTCCCAGCCGTTTTCTTCGCAGAGCATCTTGGCCATCATAACATCGTAGCCGTTGGCATATTCGTTAGAGTCCTTGATCGGAACTGCACCGTTGGAGTCGTCAGACTGACTCCAGTTATACGGAGCATACGCACACTCCATTGCAACTGTGAGGACACCGTCTTCCACGCCGGTCGGGACGGAC
>CAZUKJ010000003.1:0-22386 GCA_964620855.1 uncultured Oscillospiraceae bacterium | reverse complement strand
ACCCCCAACCCTCGGAACCGGAATCCGATGCTCTATCCATTGAGCCACTGGCGCAAATCACCAGAATATTATAACAGAGCCAACTCAGATTGTAAAGAGGAACCGTGTCAAATTCCCCCGTGGTTGTTTCTAATCTCCAGTAGAAAGCAAGCCGGCACATATTCGAAAATCCTATTCAAAAAAAGACAAAGGAATCTGGAAAACACAGCATAACCAGTGCAGAAATTGCAAAAAATTATTCGGTTGTAAAGTTTTTCGCCATATGCTACAATATCTGCGTGATTGATACAGATTGTGAGGGATTTCTATGGCTACCGACTCAACGCAGTTCCGCTCTGCTCTGAACGGTTTTAACCGAATGGATGTTGTTAATTTTATTGAATCGCTAACGCTCGAACACAAGCAGGAGATCAAAGCGCTTCAGTCCGCCCAGGCAAAGCTGACGGAACAGTGTGCACAGCGAGACACCGAAATCGAAAAGCTGACAGCTCAGATTGAGCTGCTTCATTCCGAAAAAGAACAGGCGCTTGCAGAATGTGAAGCGCTGCAGGAGCAGATCGTTGTACTGGCGGAAGAAGCGGTGGCTGCTGCAGAAGCCGAGGAAGAAGACATTACGGATGCAGACGCACTTGAGCTTGAAGCCTATCGCCGTGCCGAGGCTGCAGAACGCAACGCCGTACAACGCGCAAATCGTCTCTATGAGCAAATGTCCGCGGTTTGTTCCGATCTGAACGGACGCATGAGCCGCTCTGATCAGGAGATCACCCTGCTTCACAAGGAACTCACACAGATTCTTGAACGCATGCAGGAATCTGTTGCAGATCTTCAACTCATTTTTGATGAAGCACCCGATAAAATCAAAGCACTTGGTGCAGACGCCGAATGATGATAACGCTTCACACCAATTCAATCACAGACGCTTCGCCCACTCTTCATGCTGGCGACCGTGTTCTTCTCAGCGGGACAGTATATACTGCACGTGATGCCGCACACAAAAAGCTTTTTGAATTGCTGAATCAAGGTCAGCCGCTCCCCTTTTCACTGAAAGGAGCGATTATTTACCACGCCGGACCAACGCCCGCGCAGGCATCTATGGCTGTCGGCTCCTGCGGTCCGACAACCTCCGGCCGAATGGATCCGTACGCGCCGCGTCTGCTTGATTTGGGGCTCTCTGCGATCATCGGAAAAGGAGAGCGAAATCAGGCTGTCATTGACGCACTTTGCAGAAATAAGGCTGTTTATTTTTGTGCAGTAGGCGGCGCAGGTGCTTTAATTGCCGGATGCGTGAAATCAGCAGAAGAAATTGCTTTCCCTGAATTAGGCTGCGAATCGATCAAAAAGTTTACTGTTGAAAACTTCCCGCTGATCGTTGCAATCGACGCGCATGGAGGCAACCTGTTCCTGCAGGGAAAAGAACAGTTTCGGAAATAACATAATAAAACGGGAGCGCTGCATTGAGCAGCGCTCCCGTTCATTCTTTTTAATCTTCGTTCTTGGCAGCTTCAGCAATAATCTTCTGCTGCGTGTCGCGCGGAGCCTCTTCATAACGGTTAAACTCAATCGTAAACGAGCCACGGCTCTGAGTCATGGAGCGAAGTTCGATTGCATATGTCATCATTTCAGCCATCGGAACTTCTGCCTCAACAACCTGCTCGCCATCGCTGGTCGGATTCATGCCCATAACGCGGCCACGGCGCTTATTCAGATCACCCATGATATCGCCGAGGTAGCTGTCCGGAATGGTAACCTTCAGCGAGCCAATCGGCTCAAGAATAACAGCACCGGCCTGCGGCATGCCAGCCTTGTACGCCAGCTGAGCAGCAGTCTTAAACGCGATTTCAGACGAGTCGACCGGATGATAGGAGCCATCAACCAGCGTACATTTAAGGTTAACGACCGGATAGCCGGCGAGCGGGCCCTTCAGGCAAGCTTCGCGCAGGCCCTTTTCAACCGCCGGGAAGAAGTTCTTCGGGACGGAGCCGCCGAAGACATTCTCGCAGAACTCCATCTCTTCCTGGGTGCCCGGCTCGAACTCGATCCAAACATCACCGAACTGGCCGCTGCCGCCGGTCTGCTTTTTGTGACGGCCCTGAACCTTGACCTTCTTGCGGATGCACTCACGGTAAGCAACCTTTGCGTCAGACAGAACGGCTTCAACATTGAATCTGCTCTGCAGTTTGTTGATGATAACATCAAGCTGGATGTCACCAACTGCAGTAATGACAGTCTGATGCGTCTCCGCATTATTGACCACAGTAAAGGTCGGATCCTCTTCGTTCAGGCGGCTCAGACCGGCCGCGATCTTATCTTCCTGACCACGGGTCTTCGGCGCGATCGCCTTCTGATAGGTCGGCTGCGCAAAGCTGGGAGCAGCAAAAGAGACAACCTTATTCGGATGGCAGAGAGAATCACCGGTCTTCAGCTTATCCATCTTCGCAACAGCGCCCAGATCACCGGCAGTCAGCTCCTTGACTTCCGTTGCCTTGCGGCCCTTCAGCGTATACAGACGGCCCAGCTTCTCAGTCTCGCCGGTACGAGCATTGACAACCGGCATATCCGGAGTCAGCGTGCCGGACATGACCTTGACATACGAGTACTTGCCGTACTGGTCAGAGTAGGTCTTGTAGACAAATGCAGCAGGCAGCGCGCCCGGAGCGACGATATACTCTTCCTCATCGCCATCATCCGTAGTGACGACTTCTGCAACACCTTCGGTCGGGTTCGGAACCAGGTCAACAATCGCGTTAAGCAGAGCGACGGTACCCAGACCGGAGAACGCAGAGCCACACAGGACCGGGATCAGAGACTGATCACGGACACCGGCCTTCAGGCCCTGAATGACTTCAGAGTAAGTAAATTCTTCGCCGGAGAAGTATTTATCCATGAATTCCTCGCTGGTCTCAGCAACGGATTCCATCAGAGCATCATAGAGTTCTGCAACAACGTCGAGCTTGTTTTCCGGAATCGGAATCTCAACGCTCTTGCCGTTTTGAACTTCGTAGGCACGCTTATGAACAACGTCAACGATACCGACGACCTTCTTGTTCTCGTCCCAAATCGGAGCAACCAGAGGAGCAATGTTCTTGCCGAAGTGGTCGCGGAGCGTATCGAACGCACCATTGTAGTCACCATTATCTTCATCTGTCTTGGAGATGTAGATGAAACGCGGCAGATTGTGCTCGTTCAGATATTTCCATGCACGCTCAGTGCCAACGGAAAGGCCGCCCTTTGCATCACAGACGATGATGCCCGCATCAGCGACGCGGAGGCATTCCTGAACCTCACCGGCGAAATCGAAGTTGCCCGGAGTGTCCAGAATATTGATCTTCGTACCGTTGTACTCAACCGGAGCGATAGAAGCGTAAATCGATACCTGACGCTTGATCTCTTCGGAGTCGGTGTCACAGATCGTGTTGCCGTCGGCAGTTCTGCCCAGACGGTCAATCGCACCGGTCATCAACTGGAAGCTCTCAACGAGCGTCGTCTTACCGTTGCCGCTGTGACCAAGCAGACAAATATTGCGAATATTTTGCGCGGAGTATGCCATAATGTTTCCCCTTTCCCGCCAATTCAGATCCGTAACAGAACCAAATTGGCCTCAATGTTCTTAGTATACACTGATTTTCACAACTTTTCAATCAAAAGATCGTGTTCTTTCATTCAAAATTATCAGAATTTATTCGACCATGTCGTAATCAGCAGATTTGGGATCATCCAAATGACCGAAAACAGGAGCAGATTAAGCGCCGATGCGGTTTCCAGTGCGCCGCCAAGCCCCAGGAAGAAGACCAGGAGCATGCCAAATACTCCGGAAAACAAGCTGACAACCAGGCTGAGTGTAACGCTGCCGCGAAGTGAACGGGCACCTGCCAACGCCTGGGCATATGGAAGCAGCGTATTTCGTGCCAGGATTGCAGCCGGATCAACTGCATCTTCTGCCGTCAGCGCGGAAAGACGATAGCGATCCTTCACCGGAGGAAATTCCGATTTTACCGTCGAGATATGAAACTTTGCATGCAGCATAGCCGGAGAGATCAAAAAATCCTTTGTTGCGCCAATCAGATTCAGATTTCGGCGGTGTACGACAGATGAAAGTGCAGAAATGACCGGCGTATTCGGATTGTAGTTGACGGCAACCACACCGGCAATGATACCATTGACAGCGACATATACCGCCTGACGAACATTGGTACCTTGCGGGAGACGAATTCCCATCAGATGCATAAATCCAAGCGAACCGACCAGCACAATATCTCCCCGGATTTCCGCACCCAATCCTCCGCCCTCATAACTGCGAAAGCTTCCAACCTCAAGAATCTTTGCACCTTGGTCTTCCGCAAGCTGCAGAAACAGTGGTTTAAGCCCGCTTTCGGACATTGAAATTGTGGTTGCAGCATAGGAAATCATCTGTTCAAGTCGGAAATCATGAAACACCTTCACACCGTTAAGCGTAACCGATCCTGCTGGATAAAGGTCAGAGTCCGTAATAATCACGCCGAGCTCTGATCCGAGAATCTTCGCTGCTTTCCATCCGCAGAGCGCAGCACCTGCGCGGGACAAGCGGGTGGATATCCGTGCAAACGGGCGTGTATAGCTGATGAATCCGCCAAGCGGGACCGAGACAACAAAACATGCTGCAAGCATCTGAATCAACGAAACACCTGCACGGACTTTGCAGACAATGGATACCACAAAGCACACGCAGGCTGCAATCGGAACATAATAACGCATTGCGGAAGAAACGCCGTTGGGCGCTTCCAACAGATCCACAAGATCGTCAATTTCATCTTCTGCTTTATACGCACAGTCAATGTCGTTCCACGCCGCTTTTGCAACCTTGACGCTGTAGTGCTTCCCATTATCTGCTGCAATGCGGAGTGTCCGAATATTTCCAACACACACAAGATAGTCATTCCAGGCAGCGAAGAAGAAACCGAGGCATGCAACCGCACTGTACGACATTCTCCCCTGATTCAACGATGTGACGGAATCAAGAACACAGAACAAAAAAGCCAGCGTTTGAAGCAATTCAAGGCCAAAACGGAATGTCAGAAGCTGCTGTAGTCCGCGAATCAGAATATCTGCACTTGCCAGCGCACAAAGGCATGTCAGAATCAAAAGAACAACAGGAGTCGCTTTTGCTGCGGCAAGCTCCTGAAATACCTGCGCCGAAAAGAGCGATGAAATCGTCAGTAAAATGGTCGCAAGTGAAATCAAAGCAACAAACAGCATCCGAAGACGCGTAAATGCAGAGCGATTACGGTAATACTTCAGCGCAGCAGGAACCGAAACCGGATTGCGTGATGATTCTTTCGCGTTTGATTCGCGATTCATTTCCTGTTTACGCGATGTTTTTTTCACCGATTCTTCTGTTTTTGCCTCAAATTTAATTTCCGGCTCAACAGGCTCAGACCGATCAGTCCAGCTCCACACTGCCGGCTGCCCGTTCTCTAAGACTGTATCATCCGGCGGCAGTTCCTGTGGTGTATTCAGATCAAGGCTAATAAACTGAAACCTGGAAGGAGCGCGTACCGGTTCATCGACCGGTTCTTCCACAGATAGCAACTCTTCATTCGCCGCTTCTGAAGCAATCTCATCAGAAGCGGCTTCCGGAAAGTCAACAATCTGCGAAGAGGACTCCGCCGGTTCATCCGCTTTTTCACCTATCTGATTATTCGGAAAAGAAGAATCATCCTCTTTTTTGCTGCTCCAGCCACCGAATTCATTGAGAATATCATCGAGCGAATAGATCTCATCCGATGTCACACCAAAGAGAAGTCGACCGGTGTTGAAGCGCTCGTCATCCTTTTCAAACTCTTTATCTTGCAAACTCATGATCTCATCCTGTTCTGGTGTATTACTGTCTCTGGCGAACGGCCTCATAAAGAAGGATCGAAGCAGCAGCAGACGCATTGAGCGACGAAATCTTGCCTTTCATCGGAATGTTGACAAGCACGTCACAGCTTTCTGCAACAAGTCGGCTCATGCCGGTTCCCTCAGAGCCAATCACAATGGCAGTCGGGCCTTTCAGATCTGCCTGATAGAGCGTAGAACTGCCATCTGCTGCCGTACCGTACACCCAGATTCCCTTCTTCTTCAGAATTTCGATGGTCTGAGTCAGGTTGGAAACACGTGCAACGGGCATATACTCAACCGCACCCGCCGACGCCTTACCGACAACTGCCGTCAGGCCGACATTACGCCGTTTCGGAATGATAACGCCATGTGCACCGGCGCACTCTGCGGTGCGGATAATTGCGCCGAGATTATGCGGATCAGTCAGCTCATCGCAAAGAATCAGAAGAGGATGCTCGCCTCGTTCTTCGGCCAGTTTCAGCATATCATCAACTGTGCTGTACGCATGGACGGCGGCCTGCGCAATGACGCCCTGATGTGCGCCGGTCTGACTCATCTGATCAAGCTTTCTGCGGTCACATTCCACGACTGCAGCACCGGCCTGACGGGCCATCGCCGCAAGACGGGCAAGCGCTTTATCTGTATCACCGGATGCAAGATACAGTTTATCAATCGCGCGGCCTGCCCGCAGCGCCTCCGTAACGGCATTGCGGCCTTCCAGCATGGTCTCATCAAACCCGTCGCGATCCTGCGCGAAGCGTCCCTGTTGTGTTTTTTTCATAGTTTTCTCCTATATTTAGTATGTCTTTATCTAATTTAGTTTAGTATATGCGTGTATAATTTGCAACCCATTTTTTCATCAAACACTCCCTTTTCTTCTCGGATTCCGGATTGAATTTACAGAAAGTTCACAGCACAGGCCGCCGCAGTTTGTTGCGGTTATGCGCAAACTATGCTATATTACATTGGACGGGAGGTGTTCCTGTGGCAAACAACGGAAACAACAATCAAAACAATAACAATAACAATAACAATGATAACAACAAACGATCCTTTCAGTCATGGGGAACAATCATTCTGATTGCTCTGATCCTGACAATCCTGTTTAACTACGTCTATTCTATTTTTTCTACTTCCTATCTTGAAGAGATCTCTTACACGGAATTTTTGACGTTGGTTGAGCAGGGCGCCGTGGTCGAAGCAGAGTTTCAGGACGATCGGATTCTGATTTTGACCGCAGAAGAGGCAGAAAAGGATTTGTCGGATCAAACGATATATTACACCGGATTGATTCCCAATCTGAACCTGGAATCGCTTTCAGAGCAGCTCAATGCACAGGGCGTGGATTATTCCGGCGAAGTCATCGAGGAAACTTCGCCAATCACCATGATTCTGGTCTACTACGTTCTGCCGTTTGTGATCATCATGCTGCTGTTTAATGTCCTCACCCGCTCGATGTCCAAGCACATGGGCGGCGGTGGCGGTGTCATGGGCATGGGTCAAAGCAAAGCCAAGGTCTATATGGAAAAAGAAACCGGCGTTACCTTCGCTGATGTTGCCGGACAGGATGAAGCCAAGGAGTCTTTGACTGAAATTATAGATTTTCTTCATAATCCGCAAAAGTATGCCGCAATCGGCGCTAAGCTGCCGAAGGGTGCGCTGCTCGTCGGCTCCCCCGGTACCGGTAAAACTCTGCTGGCAAAAGCCGTTGCAGGCGAAGCCAATGTTCCCTTCTTCTCGATCGCCGGTTCCGACTTCGTTGAAATGTTTGTCGGCGTCGGTGCAAGCCGCGTGCGCGACCTGTTTCAACAAGCGAACAAACAGGCCCCGGCAATCATCTTCATCGATGAAATCGACGCCATTGGCAAGAGCCGTGACTCCCGGTTTGGCGGCAACGACGAACGCGAGCAGACACTCAACCAGCTGCTTGCGGAAATCGACGGCTTTGACTCGAGCAAAGGTGTTGTGATTCTGGCTGCGACGAACCGTCCGGAGATCCTGGACAAGGCGCTATTGCGCGCAGGCCGTTTTGATCGCCGCATCATTGTTGACCGGCCAAATCTTGCCGGCCGCTATCAGACGCTTCGCGTCCATACCCGCAACATCAAGCTGGCCGAAGATGTAGACCTCAATAAGATCGCGCAGGCCACCGCCGGCGCGGTTGGTGCCGATCTGGCCAAGCTGGTCAACGAGGCGGCATTGCGTGCGGTTCGTCAGGGCCGTCAGGCTGTCAATCAGGAAGACCTGCTGATCTCCTTCGAAACTGTCATTGCAGGCACGGAAAAGAAAGGCACTGTCCTCACCGATATGGAAAAACGCATTGTTTCGTATCACGAAGTGGGTCATGCTCTTGTTGCCGCGCTGGAAAAGCATTCGCAGCCGGTCTCCAAGATTACGATTGTGCCGCACACTTCCGGTGCGCTCGGCTATACGCTGCAGATGCCGGAAGAAGAAAAATTCCTCAATTCCAAAGATGAACTGCTTGTGGAACTTCGCGTTCTGCTCGGTGGCCGCGCTGCGGAACATTTGGTCTTCGGCACCAAAACAACCGGCGCAGCCAACGATATTGAACGCGCCACTGATCTCGCCCGTAAGATGGTCATGCAGTACGGTATGTCCGACCGGTTTGGCCTCATGGCACTTTCCAACTCCGGCAACCAATACCTTGACGGTTCATCTGTCGTCAACTGCGCCGATACTACCGCGGCAGAGGCCGACGAAGAAGTCAGAAAGCTTCTCTCGGCCTGCTATGAAGACGCGATCAATCTGCTGCGCGAGAACCGCCAGCTGCTTGACGAGATTTCACTGTATCTGCTGCAGAAAGAAACCATCACAGGCGATGAACTGATGGCATATATCAACGCAGATAAAAAGCAGCTTCCCTCCGGCGAATCGGAGCAGGTCTCCGATCAGGAAGGCTAAAGTCAGATCACAAAGGAGAAAGTGGAATGGATCCGGAAACCGTAGTAGAATTTGTCAGTTCCCTCACGCTCAACAAATTGGTCCCAGCCCTCGTTATCCTCGTTGCCGGCTACTTCATTATCAAAGCTCTGGTGAAGTTATTTGATAATATCATTGCCCGATCCAAGGTGGATAAAAGCCTGCATACCGTTCTGCATTCAACCATGCAGATTCTGCTCAATGCGCTTTTGATCATTATCGTTGCAGGCACACTCGGGATCAATGTGTCGAGCCTTGTTGCAGTTTTGAGCGTTGCTTCTCTTGCCATTTCTCTTGCCGTGCAGGGCACGCTCTCCAATTTTGCCGGCGGTATTCAGGTGCTCTCGGCTCACCCATTTTCCGTTGGCGATTATGTGGAGATCGGCTCCGAACAGGGCACGGTTTCCGAGATTGGTCTGGTTTATACCAAGCTCACGACTGCCGATAATAAGGTTGTCTTCGTGCCGAACAGCACGGTCTCCACCTCGATCGTTACCAACTACAACTGTCTTGGAAAGCGCCGTATCGACCTGAAATTCAAGGTCTCTTACGACTGTCCTATCGAAGATGTGAAAGCGGTGCTGACGGAAGCGGCCAGAATGGTCCCCACCATGTTTGAGACTCCCGCAGTTTCGGTTCGTGTTACCAACTATCTCGACAGTTCGATTGAATATCAGATTCGCGGATGGACTGCATCGGAGACCTACTGGGACAGCTACTACGATATCATCGAAAATGTCAAGAAAAACTTCGACGAACACAACATTTCCATGACCTATCCGCATATGAATGTACATATCCGGCAGCAGTAATAACCACAGGGCCGATGCCTTCGGGTGTCGGTCCTGATACACTGTCTCGGGAAGAAAGGAGGGCGAAATTTGTTCATTACAGCATTTCACGGGTTTTGCATGTCACTTGCAGACAGCGTCCCCGGTGTTTCCGGTGGTACAATTGCTTTGATCCTCGGATATTATGAACAGTTTCTCAGCGCTCTGAACTGCCTGTTTGGCCCCGACAAGTCAAAGCGCGCTCCCGCTCTCCGATATCTGCTCAAATTGGGGATCGGTTGGTGTATTGGTCTGACTCTGTCGCTCTTTGTGCTTGCCGAGCTTCTTGAGCAAAACATCTACACACTCAGTTCTGTTTTCCTTGGTTTAACCGTCGCATCGATCCCTCTTGTTGCCTATTCCGAGCGGGATGCGCTCTCCGGCAAATCCAAAAGCAACTGGTGGTTTCTTCTTCTCGGCGTATTATCGGTTATTGGCCTCTCAGCATTTCGCCAGTCTCCCATAATCAGCAACGCAGTCAATTATCTCGATCTGCAGCTGCAGGACTATATCTATCTGCTCATTACCGGCATCCTTGCAATCGGCGCGATGGTTCTTCCAGGAATCTCCGGATCCAGTTTGCTGATGATATTTGGCGTCTACGTTCCCACCGTCCATGCATTTAAACTGCTGCGTTCCGGGTCATGGGATGTGCTTTCCGGACTAGCTGTGCTTGTTGCCGGATTCGTAATCGGTGCAGCTCTGTTTGCAAGAATCATTCGATATGCAATGCGCACCTGGCGCCCGAAAATGATTTATTTGATTCTTGGCTTAATGCTTGGATCTCTGTACGCAATCTGTCTCGGTCCAACCACCATGGAGACTCCCTTTCCGGCCTTGTCTATGCAAAGTTTCAGTCCTTTTGGATTTTTCGCCGGCGTTGGTATCCTGCTGATCTTGGAAACCATTCGTTTTCTGACAGAAAAAAAGAATATCAGTCATTAAAACCCGCAGCATCTCCGGATGCCGCGGGTTTTTTATACCTCAACCATCGAATTTACAATTACACGGAAACATGATTTTTCGATTACTGGCAATACTACCGTCACAAGGCGGTGAATGACATGAGCGGATTTTCCTGTCACACCCGGATTATCTCCGGATTGGGCGCATTATCACATCTCGAATCGCTGCATTATCAGCGCGTTTTCGTGGTAACCGACTCGTTTTTTTCTAAAAATGGAACAGCCAAGCAAATTGCATCTAAAATACCAAATGCGCAAGTGTGTATTTTTGATCGTGTTATACCGGACCCAGATTTGAATCTGGTAGCACAAGGCGTTGCAGAGGCGCTCGACTTTCAGCCGGACTGCATCATTGCGCTCGGCGGCGGCAGCCCGATGGATTGTGCCAAGGCGATCCGATTTTTCTCAGAGCTGCCAATCGAGCTGATTGCCATTCCGACTACTTCCGGCACCGGAAGCGAAGTTACCACATTTTCTATCATCACAAAGCAGGATGTGAAGCTGCCGCTGGTTGATGACGCGCTGGCTCCTGATCTCGCGATTCTCGATGCCGATCTTCTCCAAAATCTCCCGAAATCTCTGATTGCTGATGCCGGGTTTGATGTTTTGTCACACTGCGTCGAAGCGATTGCAGCAACCAATGCAACAACAATGAGTGATGCGATGGCGGCCAATGCATTTCAAATCGTCTATCACAATCTGATTTCTTCCTGGAATGGAGAAACATCTGTCAGAATGTCTTTGCACGAAGCGGCCTGTATGGCAGGCATCGCGTTCAACAATGCCGGACTCGGCGTCTGTCATGCGGTCAGCCACGCGCTTGGCGGCCAATTTCATATCACACACGGCAAATTGAATGCGATTCTGCTTCCATCTGTGATTACGCTTAACGCCGCTTTCTCTGCCGAAAAGTACAGTCTGATCGCTGCTCGTGCCGGAATCTCCGGAGCAACGAATCGCATCCGAATCCGCAATCTGTCCGCCGGAATGGTACGACTGCGCAATGTATTGCAATTGCCCGCATCGCTTCAGGAAGTTGGTATTTCGCACGAATCGCTGCACGGTGCGCTCGATGATGTTATCAAAGCCGCACTCAACGACCGTTGTCTGCAAACAAATCCCGTCTGCTGCAGCGCAGAAATGATTCGGTCCCTGATTTTGGCGGTGGAAGCATGACCAAGAGCATCCTTTCAGTCGGCATCGATATTGGAACGAGTACGACACAGTTAATTCTATCCCGTCTGCTTCTCGAAAATCGAGCCGCAGCATTTACCATCCCCCGGTTTTCCATCACGGAAAAGACCGTTATATACGAAAGCAGAATTCATAATACGCCGCTGCTTTCCGATACCGTCATTGACGCGGAAGCCATTCGGCACATTGTCAAAGAGGAATACGATAAATCCGGCGTGGAACAATCATCCATCCAAACAGGCGCAGTGATCATAACCGGCGAAACTGCGCGAAAAGAAAACGCCCAGGAAGTTTTAACAAGTCTGTCCGGTTTTGCCGGAGATTTCGTGGTTGCAACAGCCGGGCCGGATTTGGAAAGCATTCTGGCCGCAAAAGGCGCCGGCATTGATCGCTACTCGGAGAAACACAACTGCTTAGTTCTTAACTTTGATATCGGCGGCGGCACATCAAATCTGGCGCTTTATCGCAACGGAACCCTTGACAGTGTCGGATGCTTCAATGTCGGCGGACGATTGATCAAGCTCTCAGGGTTTGGTGAGATTACCTATCTCTCCCCGGTCATCGCCAATCGATTCCCGCTGCGAATCGGTCAGAAAGTTTCACCAGCTGATCTTCAGCCAGTAATTCGCGAACTGGTATTGGCGCTGGAAGAAGCCGCACAGCTTCGACCGAAGTCAGAACTATACCACCACTATCTAAGCAGCGCAGGAATTGTCTGGTCGGAAAAACCGCTCTTTTCCTTTTCGGGCGGCGTTGCCGATCTGATCTATTCCGAATCGCCCCCTGATTGGCTCGCCTATGGCGATATCGGGGTTTTGCTTGGTCAGGCCATCCGAAACAGTGCATTATTCCAATCGGAACACATTCGCGGAAACGAAACCATTCGCGCAACCGTTGTCGGCGCCGGCGCTCATGCAACAGACGTTTCCGGAAGTACAATTCAATACCAAGGTACTCAGCTTCCGGTCAAAAACCTGCCTGTCATTTCATTTTCTGATATCGAGCATGACTTATCTGCGCTGCAGTTAAAAATCAAAGACCGTCTCGGCTGGTATCAGGAAAACAGGCAATATGAACCGGTCATTTTAAGTTTTACCGGAATATCCAACCCAACATTTTCTGATGTGCAGTCTCTGGCAAATGCAATCATCAGCGGAACGGAGCAGTATGTTTCATCCGGCCATCCGCTGTTTGTCTGTGTAGAAAATGACATGGCAAAGGCACTTGGTCAATGCCTGCTGACAAAAATGAAGCCGCCAAAGCAGTTGATCTGCCTTGACTCTTTGCACCTGCAAACCGGCCAATACCTCGACATTGGACTGCCGCTTGCAGACGGAGCGGTTCTTCCCGTTGTGATTAAGACTCTGATATTTTCATCGTGAGGTGTTTTATTTGATACTAAAAACCAAGCTGTTCGGAACTGTTTACAGCTTTCGGGATATCAAAGATGTACTGGCAAAAGCAAACGAATACAAATCCGGCGATCAACTGGCCGGAATCTGTGCCGAGAGCGCAGAAGAGCGTGTTGCTGCGAAAGTAGTGCTCTCCGAGCTGACTTTGGGTGATCTGCGCGAAAATCCTGTTGTTCCCTATGAGACAGATGAAGTCACGCGGATCATTCAGGATGATCTGAACGAACCGATTTACCAAAGCATCCGTAATTGGAACGTTTCTCAACTGCGCGAATATCTGCTCGCCGAAAACACAACTTCAGCGGAAATCCGTCGATTGTCGCGCGGCCTGACATCTGAGATGATTGCGGCCTGTACGAAACTGATGAGTAATCTCGATCTGGTGTATGCCGCACAAAAAATACAGGTCACTGCGCATTGCAACACTACCATTGGCCTCCCCGGCACACTCTCATGCCGGCTGCAGCCCACTCACACCACCGACGATCCGGACGGTGTTCTGGCTTCGCTTGTTGAAGGTCTGAGCTACGGCGCGGGCGATGCGGTCCTCGGCTTAAACCCTGTGGACGATTCCGTAGAGAGCATCTCCCGCATTTTGCGGCGGTTTGACGAAATCAAAAACAAATGGGAAATTCCAACACAAATCTGCGTTCTCGCTCATGTAACCACGCAAATGGACGCCATAAAAAAAGGCGCTCCTGCCGATCTGATCTTCCAGTCCATTGCCGGCAGCGAAAAAGGCAATGAAGCTTTCGGATTCAGCGCCGCAACGATTGAACAGGCGCAGCAGATTGCACTGCACGAGGGTACTGCAGACGGACCAAATGTTATGTACTTTGAGACCGGACAAGGCTCTGAGCTTTCGAGCGAAGCACACTTTGACGCGGATCAAGTCACCATGGAGGCACGATGCTATGGCTTTGCCCGACATTTTAATCCGTTCCTTGTCAATACGGTAGTCGGATTTATTGGTCCGGAATACCTTTATGATTCGAAACAGGTCATTCGCGCAGGACTCGAAGACCATTTTATGGGAAAGTTGTCCGGTCTGCCGATGGGATGCGACGCGTGTTACACGAATCATATGAAAGCTGATCAGAATGATATTGAAAATCTGGCACTGCTTCTGACATCGGCCGGATGCACTTATTTTATGGGCATTCCGCATGGCGACGATATCATGCTCAATTACCAGACAACAGGATTCCACGAAACAGCCGCACTGCGTGAGATTTTTGGAAGAACAGCAATCCCGCCCTTCCATGCCTGGCTCGAGAAAATGGGGTTCGTTGAAAACGGCCGACTGACGCCGCGCGCTGGTGACGGCTCCATTCTTTTGGACTAGGAGGCAATTATGGACAAAGAAGCGTTAAAAGCACTTGTTGCTGACCTGCTGCGTGATATGCAAACGGAGAACATCCAAACCAAAGAGGCTCCCGTAACCGATTCTTCTGAAACTCTGCCTGACATTACAACGATCGATCTTAGAACGCAGTACCTGGTAGAACATCCGGAACATCCCGAGCAGTTTCTTCATCTCAAAGCCAAAACACCGGCAAGAGTCGGCGTCGGTCGGGCCGGCGCACGATACAAAACGATCACGCAGCTTCGGATGCGCGCCGATCATGCGAGTGCGCAGGACAGCGTTTTTTCCGATGTTCCGGAGGAGTTTTGGAAATCCAATCACCTGCAGCTTGTGCAGACGATGTGCAAAGATAAAGACGAATATCTTACCCGTCCTGACCTGGGCAGAAAGTTTGACGAGCAGCAGCAGGCGATCATTCGCCAAGCCTGCGGCAGTCAGCCGCGAGTTTTGATCGTGATTGGAGACGGTCTTTCCTCTGCTGCAATAGAAGCTAATGCAATCAACTGTGCCAAGGCCATCGAGCAGGGGCTTTCCGCTTATTCGATTTCGGCATCTGCAAATCTGTTCGTAAAATACTGCCGTGTCGGTGCATCTGATGCGATCGGTGCGATTACAGACTGCGAGTTGATCTGCTTGCTGGTTGGCGAACGTCCGGGGCTTGTGACGGCCGAAAGCATGTCGGCATATATCACCTATCGCCCCCGGCCAGGGATTCCCGAGTCAAAACGAACGGTTGTTTCCAACATTCATGCACAGGGCACACCGGCCGTCGAAGCAGGCGCACACATTGCGGAACTGCTCAAAACGATACTCGACCGAAAAGCATCCGGTGTTGATTTACGGGAGGCCATTGTATGATTGGAGCATTGATCCCGGTTACGGTTCTGTCCGTACAGATGATTGCAAATGTTTCTTCTTCGCTCGCAGCGCAGCTTGGTCTGGACAATCGCTGCCGTTCCATCGGTCTCATATCGACCGATTGTGATGACGCCACTTACCTTGCACTCGACGCAGCAACCAAAAGCGCGGATGTCTTCGTTGTATACGCCAAAAGCCTGTATGCCGGCGCAGCCAATGCAACAACAAAGCTTGCAGGAGAAGTCATCGGAATACTCGCCGGTCCAAGTCCTTCCGAGGTTGCAAGCGGACTGGACGCTGCAGTTGGTTTTCTGCACAACGATGTTGGTTTTCGTACGGCAAACGAGGAGGGCGACATCGTTTATCTCGCACACTGTGTCTCAAGCACCGGCAGTTTCCTGTCAGATCAGGCAAATGTACCGCTTGGTCAGGCCATTGCATACCTGATTGCCCCTCCGGTTGAAGCGCTTGTTGGACTCGATGCCGCAATGAAAGCATCAGATGTAGAGATGACCGTCTTCTTTGCGCCTCCAAGCGAAACGAACTTTGCAGGTGGATTGCTCACAGGTACGCAATCGGCGTGCATGGCTGCTTGTGAGGCATTTGCGGAAGCGGTGCGTTCTGTGGCGGCAACACCAAAGTATATTGGAGGATAACGAATGGAATTGGACAAAGATCTCCGCTCGCGTCAACAGGTGCGTCAGCTCTGCCTTCGGGCAAAAAGTGCGCAGCAGACGCTGCAGAGCTTCTCGCTCGAGCAGATCAACAGAATCTGTGAAGCCATTGCCGAAGCTGGCGTTCAGCATGCAGAGGAACTGAGCCGATTGGCATGTGAAGAAACCGGATTTGGCAAACCGGAAGATAAAGTCATTAAAAACCGCTTTGCATCCGAAGGCGTCATGAACGCCATCCGTGATATGAAAACAGTTGGAATTTTGTCAGAAGACAGCACAAACAAGACGATTGATATTGCTGTGCCGGTCGGTGTCATTGCAGGCATCGTTCCATCAACAAATCCGACATCAACCATCTTTTACAAATCTCTGATCTCGATCAAAGGCGGGAATACCATTGTGTTTTCCCCGCATCCGAATGCACTTCACTGCACAAAGCGTGCCTCTGAGATCGCAATGGCTGCTGCCCGAGACGCCGGCTGCCCGGATGGTGCGATTGGTTGTATCAGTGAGCCAACGATGGATGCGGTAGATGAATTGATGCACCACACGGATGTTCGATTAATTCTCGCAACGGGCGGCGGCGCAATGGTACGCGCGGCATACTCCTCCGGGAAGCCGGCAATTGGTGTCGGTGCAGGTAACGGACCAGCTTATATTCATCCCTCTGCAGACGTCAAAAAAGCCATCGGCATGATTATCCGATCCAAGACATTTGATAACGGCACGATCTGTGCCTCCGAGCAAAGCATCGTGACTGTCAAAGCAATGGAATCGGCCGTAGTTCGGGAACTGAAAGAGCAGAACGCCTATCTTCTGACACCGGAAGAGGCGAAGAAGCTCTCCGGTTTCATCCTCCGACCAAACGGGACGATGAATCCCGCCATTGTCGGCCGCACTGCGCACTATATTGCGCAGATGGCAGGCCTTTTAAACGTGCCGCAGGACACGAGTATTCTGGTTGCCAGGGAGACAACAGTGGGCGAAAAATCCCCCTATTCTCATGAAAAGCTCTGCCCGATCCTGGCGTTATTTATTGAAGAAAATGAAAATACTGCGCTTAATCGCTGCTGCGAAATTCTCCATTTTGAAGGCAGCGGTCACACTTTTGTCATTCACGCGGAAGATCGTGCTGCCGTCGAGAAATTTGCGCTGCGCGTCCCGGTATCGCGTGTTCTGGTCAATACGGCTGGAGCGCTTGGTGGTGTCGGGGTGACAACCGGACTGTTCCCTGCTCTGACATTGGGATGCGGCGCGGTTGGAGGCAGTTCTTCCTCAAATAATATTGGCCCGATGGATCTGATCAACATCCGCCGTGTCGCCTGGGGAATTCGGGATAATATGGCCTGCACCGGGCATACTAAATCCGCAGCAGCACAAAGTTGTGATTTTTCCAGTGATATGATTCGTCTGCTTGCAGAACAGATTCTTCAGAAACTCAGTTAAGGAGTGTTAAACATGTCGAACACAAATGCACTTGGTATGGTCGAAACACGCGGTCTTGTTGGCGCGATTGAAGCGGCAGATGCAATGGTAAAATCTGCAAATGTTCAGCTCGTTGGCAAAGAGCAGGTCGGTGGCGGCCTTGTTACGGTAATGGTTCGCGGTGATGTCGGCGCTGTCAAATCTGCGACCGACGCCGGTGCTGCAGCCGCCGAAAAAGTCGGAGAGCTGCTTTCGGTCCATGTCATCCCCCGGCCCCATTCCGAAGTAGACGCCATTTTGCCGCACGGTCCTGCTCACCCCGGAAGCGAGCAGTAAATGGCGCTTCTTTCAGAGCGCGATGTTCAGGCGAACCTTCGCACACGCGATGGAGAGCGCGTCTTATATCTGGCAAAGGGTGATCATCTTTCTCCTTCTGCCCGAGATTGGCTCGAGCATCGTCGAATTCCCATTATCTCAGGCGCGCAGAGCGGGATGCCTGACAAACCTGTATTTCGCACGCTGTTTGGCGCGGTGCTGCATGAGAAGCCGGAGCATATGACGCACCTTCGCGCTGATGTACTTGTATTTAAGGATCATCCGCGGATCCGGTTCCGCGGAATGATCGACGCATTGGAAGCAGAAATTCTGCTTGCACAAAAGATTGTACAAAAAGAAGGATATTCAACACTCTGTGACGAGCTTAGTGAAGTCCTCGGATTTGTCCGCAATCTGATCCCCTGTGATGTGCTCGAAAAACCCGTAGGTGATTTTCTGCTCTGCGGTCTGAACGAACAGCAGCTTCGCCAACAGAGTCATCACCCGGAGAAATTCTTTGGTCAGCCGCACTTCATGCCGGATGTGGAAGACAGTTTTTCACTTTTGATGCTCAACTGTGTGAGAACGGTTGTACGGCAAACAGAGCTTGCCGCATACGACGCATTTAAGGATGAAAACAGCGCCGTTACGCGCGACGATCTGATCCTTGCCCTCAACAGGCTTTCCAGCCTGCTGTGGATCCAAATGTGTAAACTGAAAGCGGGGCAATATCCACATGAAATCCGTTGAAGCCATTACAGAAGAGCTTTGCCGCCTTCTGTTTGTCGAAATTGAAGCCTCGGGCCGTCATGTACACCTCTCAAAACAGGACGCATTGGCCCTGTTTGGTCATCCTCTGACAAAAAAAGCACCGCTGTCGCAGCCCGGACAATATGTCACAAACGAGCGCGTTGCGCTGATTGGTCCAAAAGGCGAATTGACTCGTGTAGCGGTGCTCGGTCCTGAGCGTGCAGAAAGTCAGGTAGAAATTTCATTGACAGACGCTTTGACACTCGGCCTTCGCGTCCCCGTCCGCCTTTCCGGAGATATCGCAGGAACACCGGGAATTTGTATTCGGGGTGATTGTGGGGAAATCACTCTTCAAAAAGGCGTCATGGCTGCCAAAAGGCATCTGCATATTACACCGGAAGACGCAGCGCGGTTTCACCTTATCGAGGGGCAACCGATCCATCTGCGCTGTCTTACGGCTCGTCCGGTCGTTTTTGAAGACGTCATTGTCCGCATCAGCAGCCAGGCAGCAACTCGTGTGCATATTGATTATGACGAAGCAAACGCCTGTGGCTTTTGCAAAGGTGATTTGGGTCTGATTGTGCCATGAAAGACGAACTGCTTGACCTTGTGACAGACGAAGTACTCCGAAGATTGAACCAGTCCCGCCCGCGGGCACTTCTGATTGGCGAAATGCCGTCAGGACCCGTTCCATATACACTTGTAAATGAGGCGCCCTATGAGGCGGTCATCCTTGGTTCCGTTTCCGTGTCAGTTCTTCTTTCGTTTGATTTTGAACCTGTTCTTGCAGCGCTGCTTGAAGGAACTCCGGTCTATGCTTGGGATGCCGGTCTGCCATCTCACCGTTATCAAGGCACAAAAAACAAGGCACTTCTCTCGAAGATCCTGGCGCAGGAGCGAATGCTGCGGCAATTGGGCGTCAAACCGCTGAGCACAGGCGCAGCACGATGTCTCATCACAGCACAGCAGCTGAACAATCTGCTCGACCGCGGCGCCAAGCTGCCCCAAAACGCTGTATTGACACCGCTTGCCCGCGATATTTTGGAGGGAAAAACCACATGAGGATCGGTGTAGTAGACGGTGCTGTCTGGGCAACAAAGAAGTGCAGCGCACTGTCTGGTTTTGCTTTATTGGTTGTAAAAACAGGAACGGAACAAATTGTTGCTGCCGATCTGGTCGGCGCCGGCAAAGGCGATACCGTTTTAATCCTGCGCGGTTCGAGTGCGCAGCATCTGACCAACGCACCGATCGATACAGCAATTATTGCAATTTTAGATCAAATGGAGGCGCCACATGTCAATCAATGAAATCATCATCTATCTGATGGTTGTATTTATGGCATTCGGTGCAATCGACCGGATCCTGGGTGGCCGGTTTGGGCTGTCCGCAGAGTTTGAAAACGGAATTATGGCATTGGGCTCGCTGGCAATGGCAATGGTCGGCATGATCTCGCTTGCCCCGGTGCTGGCAAGCATGCTCAGACCGGTTCTGGTGCCGGTTTATCAGCTTCTCGGCGCCGATCCGGCCATGTTTGCCGGTTCGATTCTCGCCAATGATATGGGTGGTGCTGCACTTGCCTCGGAACTTGCGCTAACCGAAGCGGCCGGTCAATTTGCAGGACTGATCGTCGGCGCAATGCTTGGGCCAACCATTGTATTTACGATTCCTGTTGCGTTGGGCATCATCGAGCCGGAAGACCGCAGGTTTTTGGCAAAAGGAGTCCTGGCCGGTGTCATTACCATTCCAATTGGTTCTCTCGTCGGTGGACTGACTGCCGGATTTGATCTTATCATGGTTACGAAAAATCTGATCCCGATTGTATTGTTTGCAATCTTGATTGCGCTCGGGTTATGGAAAGCCGAACGAGCCATGATCAAAGGGTTTACGATATTCGGGAAACTGGTCGTCGCTGTGATCACCATCGGCTTAGCATGCGCCATCATAGAACGCCTGACCGGACTGGTCATCATTCCCGGCCTCGCGCCGCTTTCGGACGGAATTGAAATCGTTGGAGATATCGCCATCGTTCTCGCCGGTGCATTTCCATTGGTTTATGTCATTACCAAGGTATTCCGCAAGCCCTTGCTTAAGCTGGGACAGCTTCTTGGTATCAACGATACAGCAGCCGCAGGTCTGGTTGCCAGCCTTGCCAACTCCATCCCCATGTTTGGAATGATGAAGGAAATGGATGACCGTGGAAAAATGATCAACGTTGCGTTTGCTGTTTCAGCCGCCTTTGTCTTTGGCGATCATCTCGGCTTTACAGCAGGATACGCCCCGGAGATGATTGTCCCGATGATTGTCGGTAAGCTTGTCGGTGGTGTGAGTGCAGTCGCGCTTGCCATGTTTCTTACAAAAGGAGGCCGTAATGAACCGAACAGAGCTTGAAACACTGATTCGCGAAGTGCTTGCGGAAACACTCTGCGAGCGGACGGAATGTGTGCGTGCAGTTCACTTGCCGCAGATCACGGTCAGCGAAAAAGATCGATTAGATACCGGACATCCATCCGACCGTGTCTACACACACGATATTTTTTCGCTGCAGGAAAGTCCGCGTCTTGGAGCAGGGATCATGGAGATGACGAAAACCGAATTTGCGTGGACACTGAACTATGACGAAATCGATTATGTGATCTCCGGAACACTTCACATCATTGGTAACGGAAAAACCGTTACCGCAAAAGCCGGTGAATTGATTCTGATTCCCAAGGGCAGTCAAATTCAATTCTCTGTTCCCGATTATGCACGTTTTCTCTATGTGACCTACCCGGCCGACTGGCAAAACAGCTCTGCCGTGTAGTGATAAAGCCCGGCTTCCATAGCGGAAGCCGGGCCTGTGTGATTACATATATCGATCAGCGCATGAGTCCAGCGCAGTCAAAATAGGGTTTGGTTGCAATCAATTCTTTTTTCTCGATAAACGGCGTATGCGTCAGCGTGATCACCGCATAATCACACAGTGAAATCGCTTCTTCCAGCGTATGGTTCTTGAAGCCAGCAACATCCCCTTCCAGGAATGGCTCACAGGCAATCACTTCGTAATTGCGCTGTTTCAGAATGTTGGCAAATTCAATAGAAGGACTCTCACGAATGTCGTCAATGTTGGCCTTAAACGCAAGACCGAGAACTGCAATCTTTGCGCCCGGCGCAACATCCTGGGCAATTCGGTCAGCCACCCATTCCGGCTTCCCATCATTGATCATACGGGCTTCATAAATCAGCGGAGTAATCGACTCAAACTTTTCGTGGATAAACCACGGATCCACTGCAATGCAGTGGCCGCCGACACCGACACCCGGCGTATGCACATTGACACGCGGATGGCAGTTTGCCAGAGAGATGAGATGAAACACGTCGATTCCGAGGCGATCACACACCTTGCTGAGCTCATTGGCATACGCGATGTTAATATCACGGTAGGTGTTTTCCACCAGTTTGCACATTTCAGCCGTCAGATCATCCGTCGTGCGGATCATACCCTGCGTAACAACCTGCGCATAGATTTCCTTCGCATATTCAGCCGCTTCCGGACGGTTGGAGCCGATAATACGATCATTTTCACGCAGTTCTGCGAGCATCCGGCCGGGAATGATGCGCTCCGGACAATGTGCCGTCATAAACTGCTCAGCCTGCATTCCGGATTTTTCCGCTACGATATGTTCAACTTCACGCGTAGAGCCCGGAGGTGAAGTAGACTCCAGAACGACCAGATCTCCTGGCTTGGCAACCGAACCGACATACTCGGCAGCCGAGTACACATATTTCATTTCAGAGACCTTTTTGTCCTGTTCAACCTTGTAG
>CAZUKJ010000002.1:7617-23275 GCA_964620855.1 uncultured Oscillospiraceae bacterium | reverse complement strand
ACGATCCAGTCGGCGAGGTCGCGCTCGGCGCCTTCCTTGCCGTTGGAACGGTCGACCTTCTGTCCATGCAGATAAACATTGGCCTTCATGTTCAGCAGTCTCTGCTTGTACTGTTCGTAAGTTCCGACTCCCATAGTTCTAATTCCTCCAATATCATAACACTCCCGCACATCCCTAGATGAGATCACGGGCCCATTGGCCCTTTCGGGCAGCCGCTGACGCCTGCCGGCCGCATTTCGGACGGCACTTTTTCAGGGAGAGCAGGCGTTTCGGCAATTAAGCAAAATCAGTTGATGGTCATGCCGCCATCGACCGGGATGAGAACACCGGTGATGTAGCCGGCAGCCGGGGAGCAGAGGAAGCTGATAACAGACGCAATCTCTTCCGGCTGTGCATAGCGGCGGACGGAGATCATGCGGGTGACGGCAGCAACGTTCTTCTCATCGGCCATAACGTCTTTGGTCATGTCGGTCAGAACATAGCCCGGGGCAACTGCGTTGCAGAGGATACCGAAGCGGGCAAGCTCGTTGGCCATGATCTTGGTCAGGTGGGTAACAGCGGCCTTGCAGGCACCGTAGACGGTATCGCCAATCGGGGCCTTGATGCCGGCGGCAGAGGACAGGTTGATGATGCGGTACGGGTTCTCACCGTCCTCACGGCCCTGCGCCTTCATCTGGCGGGCAGCGAGCTGGCTCATGAAGTACAGACCCTTCAGGTCGGCATCGACATAATCGTCGAAATACTTCTCGTCCATATCGACCATCTTCTTCGGCTGGCCGCCGAGACCGGCGTTGTTGACAAGGATGTCGACATGGCCGTACTTCTCAACGGTCTTGGCGATCAGGTTCTCACGGTCTTCGGCCTTGGTGACTTCGCAGGCGACGCCCAGCGCGTCAATACCTTCGGCAGCAAGTGCAGCGGCAGCCTTGTCGCAGGCATCCTGCTTACGACCGGTGATGACGACCTTGGCGCCGTACTTGCCCATGGTGTAGGCAATGGCGTTGCCGATGCCGCGGGTGGAACCGGTGATGATGGCGACCTTGCCGGTGAGTTCATAGCTGGCAATGTTCATGGTTCTGATTCTCCTTCTGTGAAATAAGCATAATTTTGCAGATATATTATAGAAGATTCGCTTTCGATACGCAATCCCGATTCAGGAAAAAAGTGCAACATGTTTGCACAATATTTTACGAATTTTACTATTTATATCACAAACTTGCACAACTGAGTAAACATAATGCGGCATAATATGCAACTAAATGCCAAAATGGAGCACAGTCCGACTCATACAAATACTAGCACGAAATTTCACTTCTTGCAATCGGAAAAACGCAATGTGAATAGATTGGAAGCAAAACGGGAATGCTGTGTACACATCGAGAAGAAATGAGGGATGGGTAATGACTGTCAGAGAGTTGATGAGCAGTGGAATTGTCGCAGTATCACCGGAGGATACCGCATCTGCGGCAGCACGACTGATGTACCGGCATAATATTGGAAGCCTTCCGGTCTGTGAGGAGTCGGACAGGCCGGTGGGCATTGTGACAGACCGCGACATTGTTCTGCGCTGTGTGGCGGCAGGGAAAGACCCGGTGCAGACCTGTGTGCGGGAGATTATGACAAGCCGGGTGATTACTGTTTCGCCGGAGGATTCGGATCTGGAGGCTGGCGCGGTGATGTCAAGCGAACAGATTCGTCGCGTCCCGGTGGAATCGGACGGGAAACTGGTTGGGATGCTCTCGCTGGGAGATCTGGCAGTGCACGATGAGTGCAGCATGGAGGCGGCTGCGTGCCTGCGCGATGTTAGCTCGGGCGTACAGCGCAGATAACGGCTGCCTATCTGTACACCGGGTGTAAATCATCAAAAAGCAATCGGTATATCAAACAACAGGGCGCGCACACTGCATCTTGCACTGTGCGCGCCCCGCGTTATTTGGTTTGTCCGCTGGCGACGATGACCGCGTCGGAAACTGCGGCGCGGAAACCGGCTTCTTCCAGCGAGTGAACGCCTTTGATGGTATAGCCGCCCGGAGAGCAGACTTCATCTTTCAGAAGTCCCGGATGTTTTCCTGTCTCAAGCACCATGGCAGCAGAGCCCAGCAGGGCCTGCGCAGCGTAACGCTGTGCTTTTTCGCGGGAAAGTCCGATCTGCACGCCACCGTCGGCAAGGGCTTCAATGAACATATAAATAAAAGCAGGAGAGCAGCCAAAGACTGCCATACCGAGGTCAATTTCTTTCTCGGATGCACGCTCGACGACGCCGCAGCCGGAGAGCAGTGCGACGAGCGAAGAAAAGTCGGCTTCAGAGACAGCTGCATTCGGACAGAGCAGCACCAACCCCTGCCCAACGGCGACCGGCGTGTTTGGCATGGCGCGCACAACCGGAGTCGTCAAATTACATTCTGACAGCAGCGCTTCGATATGTTCAAGCGAAATGCCTGCCGCGATGGAAACGAGGACATGATCTTCCCGCAGGTATGGAAACAGACCGCGCAGCACATCATCAAAGATCTGGGGCTTGACGCCGAGCAGGATATAGTTGCAGGCGCGGACCGCTTCTTCGGCGGAGTCGGCGACAAGGCAGCCGACTCTGGCAGAAAGTGCGTCCGACTTGCTGCGTGTGGGATTGAAAACAATAACCTGACTGGGATTGACTGTGTTGCAGACTGCTTCTGCAATTGCGCCTCCCATATTGCCTGCGCCGATAAAGGCGATGGTTCCAGACATAGTGACACTTCCTCTGCTGCGTGGTTGCTATCATATTAATCGGATTATAAACCGTTGTCAATCGCGCGGCACTGCAGAAAAGGGGCAGTTGCAAAATAGAACCAGCTGCAATAGGGCCGCGCGTTCCTGGCAGGGGTAGTGTAAAGGGGCGGTCTTGGAGACAACCGAGGTGAATTGTCCTGCAGGGGCAAGAGCGGGGCTGGGTCATTCACATTCAATCACCCGCCCGCAGGCGGTGCTTTGCAGGAAGCAATCTGCTTCCTGCAAATTTATAAGGGAGTGTTGCATGTTGCAACACTCCCTTGGTCTCGTTGTTAAAACTGCGTGGTTTCGCGGAGCTGATGCAGGTTGGCGCCTGCACTCTGGAACACAGACAGTGTCTGGGGAACATCAGCGCTGTCGACAACATACAGCTGCGCGATCAGTTCGATTTCCGCTGCTTTGGCTGCGTCCGGCTGGGCGGAAGGCCGGAGAAAGCTGATACCATTGATGTCGGCATTGTCATCCGTTTGGTCAGTCAGACGGCACAGCGCCTTTGTATGCAGAAGCCGGTCAAGCATCTCATTTGCCTCGGCCTCATCTTCGCCTGCGATCAAGCCAATCGTATGGCCGCCGGTATAAAGCTGCAGGACAAGATCTGCATGGCTGAGGATCTCATCGTATGTAAAGAAAAAGGCGGCCTTCAGGTTGGCGGAGTTGAGCGCGTAGAGTGCGCTTTCCATGTGAGCGGCATTTGTGATGGCCAAATAGATCTCAGCCGGATCAGCCTGCACGGGTTCGTCATCCTCAGGGGGCGCATCCGACCCGGTCTGCGGCAGTGTTGTGCTCTGGCCGGGCGTATCGGGTGTCGGTGTTGTCGTCGGGGTATCTGTGCCGAGATATTGGCTGACGCGGTATTCGATCAGATTGTTGGCCTTTTCGATAAAGAGCACATCATCGTATACCTGAGAGCCGGTTGTCAAACGAACGACGGTATACCCGCCCAGACTGGTCAGCACGGAGAGTCCGAGACCGAAGTGGGCGGCACATTGCGAAGCCGGGACAAACAGCACGCCGCTGCGGGAGATGACCTGTACAGAGAGCACGGAACCGGACTCGGTGGTCATCGTACCGTCATTCAGGTCAAACATCAGAGAACGGCTGCCGCTCGAGATGGTCAAAGCCCCGGTGCTGTAGACCGGGATGATATTCAGCGCTTCTACATCAAACAGCGTGGCCGGAACATACAAAAGACCGCTGTGGTAAAACGGCATGGTGTCGGCAGAGAGCGCAACTGGGATGCTGTCGTTGACAGCCAGAAATACAATGCCGGATGCGCTGGCGGCAGAGCAGAGGCAGAACACCAATGCCACGCACATTACAACGCTCAAAATGCGCCGGAGCTTTCGCATGGGGATCGCCTCCTTGTGGTGTGATGGTACCATTATATCAGTTTCAATGGCGCACAGCAAGGCAGAAAGGGCGTAAAAATGTGCGAAAATGGAGCAAAAGTTGGAAAAAACGGCTTTCTTTTGCCGGAAAGGCTTGCAGTTGCAGGGTAATCTGGTATAATAAATACAAAATTGACCATTGGGCGAAATTTCTTTCGTAATGAGCGGGAGGTACCCTACATATGGAACGCATTGATAAGGAAAATTATTATCTCGATATTGCACAGACGGTCATGGAGCGCTCAACGTGTCTGCGGCGGAAATTTGGCGCGATCATCGTCCATAATGACGAGATCATCTCTACCGGCTATAATGGCGCGCCCCGCGGCAGAAGCAACTGCTCGGATTTGGGTTATTGCCTGCGTGAGAAGCTCGGCGTCCCGAGCGGTGAGCGCTACGAGCTTTGCCGCAGCGTCCACGCCGAGGCGAATGCCATCATTTCTGCATCCCGCAGAGACTGCATTGGCGGTACGATTTATCTGGTTGGCACGCAGAGCCAGACCGGAGAGCTGATCGAGGATGCGATTTCCTGTGCTATGTGTCAGCGACTGATCATCAATGCCGGCCTGGTCAAGGTCGTCATTCGCAATACACCGGAAAAGTACACGATCATCAATGTCCGCGACTGGGTGTTTAACGACGATACGCTCATTGGCGGCTGAACGAAAATGTCCAGGACGCAAGGCTGCGCAGCCTTGCGTCTTTTTTTCGAAAAAACAGAGGGTGCTGCCGATGCAGCACCCTCTGTGCAGTTTAAATGACATCCAGGCCGCCGTCTGCGGTGACCACATTGCCGGTGATTTTGTGGCTGGCATCGGAGCACAGCATCAGAACGACCTCTGCAATGTCCTCCGGTTTGCCGGTGAGCGGCGGGATGCCCGGATCGCCGGGCTTGACATCCTCCGGCTTGCCGAACATGCGGTCAGCCATGCCGGTGCCGAGAGTCGGGCCGGGGCAGACAACATTGCAGCGAATGCCGGTGTTGAACATTTCGACAGCAGCGGATTTGGTGAGCATGATCAGACCGGCTTTGGCGGGGCCATAGGCACCAAAGTTGCCCATCGCTTTCATGCCGGCGGTGGAAGATGTGTTGACAATCGAGCCGGAGCCCTGCTTCTTCATCTGACGCAGCTCGTGCTTCATGCAAAGGAAAACACCCTTGAGATCGACGTCCATGACCCAGTCCCAATCCTTCTCAGAAACATCCGTCAGCGGAGCAATGTCGATATTGACGCCGTCCGGGCCAACACCGGCGTTGTTGAACGCGATATCAATCGAACCGAAGGTGTCGACAGCGGCCTTCATGACGGCTTCTACGTCGGCTTCAACACGGACGTCGCAGCGCAGGCCGATCGCGCCGACACCATAGGTTGCTTTGATTTCTTCGGCAAGTGCAACAGCCTTGTCGACGATGGTGGATGTGACGATAACGACGTTTGCGCCTTCGGCAGCAAATGCCAGCGCGGTTGCCTTACCGATACCGGATGCACCGCCGGTGATTAGAGCGGTTTTACCAACAAATCTTTTTTCCATAGATCGTTCCTCCTGTTTGACTTTCTCGGAAATAGTTAACGGATGCGCAGGGCGGCGTGATAGGCGTCCTGATTGGCATCGGCGAGCAGTCTGGCAGTGCTGACGCAGTCACCGACGACGTGAACGTCCTCCGGATACTTGCTGAGCAGAGCGTCGGCCAGCGTGCGGTCCGGTTTGACGCCGAGCGCGAGCACGTAGCTGTCGCCTTCGATCAGACCGGCAGATGTTTCGACGCCTTCATCGGTAAAGGCACAAATTGCCGCGCCGCCGACGCGCTTGACGCCGTACTTGTCGAGCTGATAGTTAAGCTCAATGTGGTTGAAGACCGGCATGTCCTTTGCCCACTGTTCAACCGGAATCATGTCGACAACTGTGACATTCTTGCCCTCCATGCCGAGCATGACCGCACACTCAAGACCGACGATACCGCCGCCGCAGACGACGACATTCTGACCGACCGGAACGGTGTGCTGCTCGACGTCGCGGACCGCGACGACTTTTTTGCCGTCGATGCCCGGAATGTTCGGCTTGAGGTATGTCGAACCGCAGGCGACGATGATGGCGTCCGGATTGATCTGCTCAACCATCTCAGGGGTAACAGCAGTGTTGTAGACAATCTTTGCGCCGCACTTTTCAGTCTGGCGAATATCCCACTCGAGATACAGACGCATGTACTCCTTAAACGGCGCAACGGTGGCGTCGCGCAAAAGGCCGCCGAGCTTGTCGGTCTTTTCGTAGAGTGTGACATTGTGACCCATGGCAGCCAGCGTCTGTGTGGCCATCATGCCGGCCGGGCCGCCGCCAATGACCATGACGTTTTTCTCGTCGCCTTTTTTGACGAGCGAGGAGAGGTCAAGATCCGTGCCGAGCGACGGGTTGACAGCACAGCGCATTTCTGTGCCGAAATTGTTGGAGTTGCCGCACCAGTCACAGCGGGTGCAGGGACGGACATCCTCGGCGCAGCCGCAGACGGATTTGTGGATCAGGTCGCCGTCCGCCATATACGACTTCGCCATGACGACGATATCGGCCTTGCCGGAGGCGATGATCTCTTCGGCTTCGGCCAGAGAGGTGATGTTGCCAACCACGGCGACCGGAATATGCAGGCGTTTTTTGGCCTCGGCAGCAAAGGCGACATTGAGCTGGCGGCCCTTGAAGTAGGTCGGAATGGTAAAGGTAGAGCCGTAGTTGAAGAAGATGTTGCCGCGGGAGACGTGCATGATATCCACGTACTCCTGCGCTTTCTCCATAAACTGCATCGATTCTTCCAGCTGCAGGCCGTCTTCCGTGTCCTCCTGTGCGCTGACGCGGCATTCGATGACCATGTTCGGCACGGCTTCCCGGATCGCCCTGAGGACTTCAAGCGGATAGCGCATGCGGTTCTCGAGCGAACCGCCGTATTCATCGGTTCTGTGGTTGGAGGCCGGGGAGAGGAACTGTGCGAGCAGGTTGTTGTGGGCGCAATGGATCATAACGATTTTCAATCCGGCGTTCCAGCAGCGCTTGGCGCAGTCGACGAACTGATCGCGGATGTAGTCCATATCGGCACGGTTCATCGGCTTGATATAGCCAAGCGGACCGCCGTTGAGCGGGACGTCAGACGGGGCGAGCGCCGGGACTTTCGGATCGTGGCTGGAGCCTCGGCCGGCGTGTGCCAGCTCGACAGACATCTCTGCGCCGTTGTTGCGTGCTGCACGCACCATCTGCTCAACACCATGGATGCAACGGTCTTCGGTAATATTCAGTTCGCAGGTCCACGCGGAACTGTCGGAGTGGACGACCGGCGTGTTGCCGATGGTCAGGTAGGCAACGCCTGTTTTTGCCTGCCATGCAACAAAGTCAATCATCTCCTGGGTCACATCGCCCTCGGGATTGCATTTGAGTACGACAGTCGGTGCATATTCCAGCCGGTTTTTCAGCGTGACGCCGCGAATTTTCAGAGGCTGAAATACGTGCGGATAGTTGTTTTTCTTCAAAACCAAACCCTCCAGTTCAGAATTTCCTATGATTCATTAAAGCATAAACCTGCCGAATTGTAAAACAAAAAAGTCTGATTGCAAGGAAAATGGTCAGCAGTCTAAAAAAATCTGGTGCAGGCATAACCTGCACCAGATTTTTTCGCTTTTAGTATCCGACAACGGACGAGCCGCCGTCAATCACCATGATCTGACCGGTGGTGTTGGCGGAGAGATCACTCAGCAGAAACTCCGCCATTGCGGCAATTTCTTCGACAGAGGAGAGTCTGCGGGTCGGGACCGGATCCATGGACGGACCGTCGCCGTCACCGGGGCCGCCCGGGATCTGCTGCGGTGCGCCGACGCCGACGCCTTGGGACAGAACGCCGCCCGGGGCAATCGCATTGACGCGGACGCCGAGAGCGGCCCATTCAACGGCAGCTTGCATAGTGAGTGCAACGACGGCACCTTTGCTGGCAGAGTAATGCGCAGAGCACATCGGCGGCGTCATGCCGCGGATACCGGCCATGCTGGCAATGTTGACAATCGAACCGGTTTTGCACGGAGCCATCGACTGCTTGACAACCTGCTGCATCATAAAGAACAGGCCGCGGGCATTGGCGTTCATCAGACGATCCCACTTTTCCTCGGTCAGTTCAAGCGCCGGCCCGCCGTCCATAATACCGGCTGCCTGGATCATGCAGTCGATCTCGCCGAGCTCAGCGCGGATCGTTTCGATCACCGGCGCGATGGCGGAGGTGTCGGCAACGTCGAGTGCGTAGGCGTGCACATCGCCTGCTTCTTTGAGCATCTGTGCGGCCTGAGCAATCTTTTCAGGATTACGGCCGACCATAGCAACCTTTGCACCGGCTTCGGCCAATGCCTTCGCACAGGCAAAACCAATGCCGCTGCCTGCGCCGGTGACAATACAGACTTTGTTGTCAAATCTCAGTTCCATTGTGTAGTTTCCTTTCTGTGGTAAAGATTGAACAGGGATCATACTGGTATTTCAAAACGGGTTCCTCCACGGGGAACGGCAATTCAGCCGCCTGACCCTCAAGATTGCCGGCAAGCGCCTCGTCAACGCAAGTGCGCAGATCATCGAGCGCTGTGACCGGGAGCGGACACGGACCGTGGCAGGGGAAAATCAGGGAGAATTCGTCGCGCAGCTTTGCTACTTCATCGAGTGAATCGCGATATACCGGCAAATCGCGCGTTGGGCCGAAAAGGAATACAGTCTCGTACGAGATACTGTCGCCGGAGATCAGCCAGCGGCCATCCCGGTTAAGCAGACAGCAATGGCCGGGTGTGTGCCCCGGTGTGTGCAGAACTTCAATGCGCATATTGCCCAAGTCAAAGACATGACCGTCCGGGACTGCGACGAGCGGAATCGAGATGTTTGCGTGGCCGCCCCGAAGCACGGGGATCTCGTCTTCGTGGCAGTAGGCCTGCGGGAATTGACGGTGGTTTGCGGTGTGGTCGCCGTCGCCATGTGTAAAGAACAGATCACATGGCAGATCGGTCACAGAACGGATGAGCGCCATGATGTCACATTCGTTGCCGCCTGCGTCGATCAGCAGCGCGCGTTCATCGCCCACGACCAGAAATGCCCGGGCGACTTCCAACTCAAGTGTGTAGCAGTTTCCGCCGAGCGATCGGATCTCAGTAGCCATATCGCACCTCCTGAGTGATTTGCCTTATTATAACATTTTTGCGGTAGGGTGACAAGCAGATTGAATATGAAACGATCGGAATGGGGAAACTCTTGCCAGAAGGAGCGTGACGAAAATGGTAAAGGGAATTTCCCGGCAGATCATTGTGGTCAAGTCGCCGGACAAACGGATGTTTGAACAGGCTATTTTTATTTTGCGTGAAGATGCGGTGGAAAACGGAGGTGTAACAGAAGAAGCGATCATCGAACAGGCCAACCGAGCTGCGGGCGGCTATCTGAAAAGTGCTGTCACAGGTGGACGGGGCTTTGGTTGGCGAATTCCACGCCCGGTCTGGGCGGCGGCAGGCGGCTGCGCAGTCGGTCTTGCGTGGATTTTGAGTATTGTTTTTTGAATCGGCTGACATAGCCGTGGGAATTGTCTTTGCGGAAAAGCTGTGGTATACTATACATTCACGGAAGGGGAATGTGTGTGCTGCTTGGAACATTGACAATACCGGAAGGTGCGATTCTCGCACCGATGGCCGGAGTGACAGATCCGGCTTTCCGCACCATCTGCGCGGAACTGGGCGCAGCGGCAACTGTGACGGAGATGGTTTCGTCGCGTGCGCTGGTCTATCATGATAAAAAAACAGCCCGAATTGCAAGAAAAACAGCCGTCGGCGTCTCCGGTGTGCAGATTTTCGGCAACGATCCGTCGATTATGGCGGACGGAGCAGGGCTTGCGCTGGAACTTTCCGGCTGCGATTTCGTCGACATTAATATGGGCTGTCCGATGCCAAAAGTTGCCAATAACGGTGACGGCTCGGCGCTCATGCGAACACCGGACCTAGCCGGACGGATTGTTGAGGCCGTTGTGGCGGCAGTCGATGTTCCGGTTACGGTCAAAATGCGCCTCGGTTGGGATAAAGGCTGTGTGAACTGCGTGGAACTGGCGCAGATCGTGGAGCAGGCGGGGGCAAGCGCCGTTGCGGTGCACGGCAGAACGCGTGCAATGCTCTATTCAGGTCGTGCCGACTGGGATCAGATCGCCGCGGTGAAACGCGCCGTGCAGATTCCGGTTATTGCCAACGGCGACGTGTTTTCCGCAGAAGATGCCGTGCGCTGCAAAAAACGCACCGGCGCAGATGCGGTGATGATTGGCCGCCCGTCGTTTGGCAATCCGTGGATTTTTGAACAGTCCCGTGCGGCGCTGCGCGGCGAACCGATCCCTGTGCTGCCGCCGCTGCAGCAGCGCATTGAGATTGCGGAGCGGCAGTTTCGGCTGGCCGTTGAGGACAAGGGCGAGTACATTGCCTGCATGGAGGCACGCAAGCATTTGGCATGGTATCTCAAAGGCGTGCCGTACAGCGGATATTACAAAGAGCAGATAGCATCCCTCGCGTCCGGCGAGGACTTTGCGCGGATTGCAAAGGGAATCAAGCATGACTTGAGGTGATCATGTGGATGAAAAACAGCTGGTGCGGCAGGCAGCAGACGGCGATACCAAGGCGTTTGAGCAGCTTGTCGTGCAGTATCAGAAGCCGGTTTATAACCTGATGATGCGCATGGTCGGTAATGCGGACGATGCGCTGGATCTGTCGCAGGAAGCATTCCTGCGTGTCTGGCGAAGCTTGAAACAATTTAAATTTGAGTCGTCGTTTTCAACATGGCTGTATAAGCTCTCGTCCAATGTCTGCATTGATTTTCTCCGGCAGAAAAAACGCGCGAAGACCGTCGTTGTGGAGCTGCCTGATGATGCTTCGGAGCAGATGGAACAGCCGGATCCGACACCCGGTCCGGAAGAAAGCGTGATGCGCGCGGATGAACGCGAGCGCATCTGCGCAGCGATGGACGAACTGGAACCGGAGTACCGCGAGGCGCTGACCCTCTGCGCGATCCACGGCCTGAGCTACATAGAAATTGCTGAGGTTATGGACGTCCCGGTTGGTACGGTCAAATCCCGTGTTGCAAGGGCAAGAGAAAAAATGCGCCGAAAGCTTTTGTCGGGCGGGAACAAATTGGATTCGCGTTCGTCAACAAAGACAGGAAGGGAGGCGAGTGCGAAGTGAGTTGTGAGGAATATCTGGAGTGGATCAGCCGTCAGATCGACGGAGATCTGACTCCGGAAGAGCAGACGCAGCTGCAGCGGCATCTGGCGGAGTGCGCCGCGTGCCGTGAGATTCTTGCGGCATATCAGGCGATCAGTGACGGCGTCGCCTTGTTGGAAGCCGAGCCGCCGGAGGAGCTTGTGGAAAATGTTATGAGCTGTATTGAGAGACCGACAGGCATCATGCGGAAGAAAAATCGCTTCGCATTCGGCGGTGGTATTGCCATCACGGCGGCAGCGGCGGTGCTGGCGCTTGCGGTTGGAACCGGCCTGATCTCGGTCCCTGGAATGAACGACAGTGCGGAGCTCGCGGACTTCATAGTGGCGGATGCGGAAGCAGGAACGCAGAAGGAGACAGAAATGCAGACGACGGCGGGAAGCGCTGCCGAGACGAGTGCCCCGGAAACGGCGTGGGCTTATGACAGCAGTACCGGCACGACGGACATCCCGGCAGCAGCGGATCCGGCAGAACCGGCAGAGTATGCGTCGGAAGAAGCCGCGTTGTTGCAGGAAGATGCACCACGCGTGAGGCAAAACGCGGAGAATTGGGCCTTCTATGCTGAAATCTATGGTTATGATCCGTCAAACCCAATCGAGGAACTGGATCTGCTCGAACGCATTGATACCTACACATATTGCGGCACGGCTGCGGAGATTCTTCAGATCGTGAAGAAGTATGAGCAGGATTATTCGATCAGCTTCTCTTCCGCTGCGGATTACGCAGAAGATGACGCGGCGTGTCTGGTGCTTGTCGAGTAAAACTTGTCATTCATAGGATGAAAAACTTCCCCACAGACTATACCGAATGAGGTGAGTTCTGTGGGGAAGAGATTTTTTGCGCTGCTGCTGGCAGCAGTTCTGCTGAGCGGATCGGTCCGTGCAGCCGACTATATCACCTGGGTCGACTTTGACGTGCCATACGAGGCAATGCGTCGCGCGCTGGATCTGGACATTGCGTCGCAGGGAAAGGAAAAAGCAATCTCGTGGATCGACATTCTGGCGTTGGCGGCAACGAGGAAGGGCAGCGGGGCAGTTTCGGTGAGCGAAGTGGAACGAGCTGCGGGAGAACTGGACACGGACCGGACGATGCAGCAGCTGCTTGGAGAGTTGTATTCCTATTTTTCTTACTATCAGCAGGCCTATTCCGCGGTGCTGGGCGGGCTGGTTGGCAGCTATGCCATCGAGACGAAAGACGCGGACGGCGATGCTGTGCAGAAGGCTGCCTACGGCCTCAAGGCATTTTCTCCCATCGCGGCAGGCTACTGGTACAGCCACTATGATGATTTCGGCAACTCCCGCACCTATGGCTATGCGCGCCGCCATCTCGGCAATGACCTTCTTGGCTCGCTCGGCACGCCGATCGTCGCCGTGGAGGGCGGCACGGTCGAAGCGCTTGGATGGAATCAATACGGTGGTTGGCGCGTCGGCATTCGTTCTCATGATAAGAAACGATACTATTACTATGCACATTTGCGCAAGGATTCGCCGTATGCAGAAGGCCTGCAGGAGGGAGACGTCGTACAGGCAGGGCAGCTGATTGGATTTATGGGACGGACGGGGTACTCGACGACGGAGAATGTCAACAATATTGAAAAGGTACACCTGCACTTCGGACTGCAGCTCATCTTTGACGAGAGCCAGAAAGAGTGCAGCTCAGAGATCTGGATCGACGTCTACGACATTGTCCGTCTGCTGGAATCGCACCGCAGCTCCGTCGAATACGACGAACAAACCGGGCAGTGGCGGCGGGTGTATCCGTATACCGACCTCGACCGTGAGATGCTTGCAGATGTTCGGTCAGAACGAATGCGCCGAACAGATTGACTGCGGATAATATGGCAATGGCAGAGAACTGGGCGATGATGGTGCAGCGGCCGCCGCAAGTTTTAAGCAGAGCATGCTTGACTTTTTCTTCGGGGATGGGTAGTATTATCGTACAATCTGAAACGACTGTAACCGGAGGTACAATTAGAAATGAAAAAACTCTGCCTTGTGCTTTGCCTTGCATTGGTGCTTTGCATTTTCGCCGGCTGCGCTGATGATACGGCCAGCAGCGTAAATGGCACACTGGAAGATGATGATGCGATCTTCACACTGACGTATAATGACATCCGTCCCTCGATCCATGACGATGAGATCGATGCTTACTGTGAAGAGCACAACTACAAGCAGATCACCAAAAATGAAGACGGCTCCTACACGTTCCGTCAGGATCGTGAGGCATACGACGAGGTTATGACTGCCCGCCGCGAGAGCCTGGTCAACTACCTGAACGATACGTTGACCGGTGAGGCATTCGGCGAGTTCGTGGTCGAATATGACCTCGACGAGGAAAACTCGTTCCGCGAGATCGTCATTACGGTTGATTACGAGAAGTATTCGGCATCTGAAGACTGCACGGACCTGATCGGCAACTACATCGTGTATGCATACCATCGCTACATGGAGGATACCGATCCCGAGCCGGGCTGCACCGTGGAGTATGTCAGCGCGTCGACCGGTGTGACGATTCAGACGTATGAGTTCCCGTCCGCAGGATAAACAAAACAGCAGCGCCGTTCTCTGATTGAGAACGGCGCTGATTTTTTTAGTTTATCATTCAGATAACACCCTTGAGCACTAGGACGAAAAGGATGCAGGTGGCCAGGACAAGCAGCGCAATGATTGTCACGCCGTGTTTTTTGCCGCCGGCAGGCTTGTTTTCGGCCGGCTGCATCAATTTGGCTTTGCGGAGAGCTTTGACAACCGGCTTGTAGAGCAGGATGGTCAAGGTGGCGTTCAACCCGGCTTTGAGAACATTAAACGGCAGAATCGCGGGAAGCAGCAGCTCAACAACCGCATCGCGCGGATATCCCATATAGATCGGCGTGAGCAGGTAATTCCACAGAAGCATCACGATGACTACGGCAACAGCGCCGATAATCAGACCGATGATCGCGCCTTTGATCGTATGATCTTTCTTATAAACAAAGGCGGCGGGGCAGACGAACACGCAGGTCGAAAGGACATTCATCACAAAGCCGATCAAACCGGTATCACTCGAGGTGAGCATCTCAACAAACGAGACGACGATCGACATGGCAAGACCGGCCATCGGACCATAGATAAAAGCGCCGATGGCGATAACGATATCCTTTGGATCGTACTTGAGAAACAGTACGACCGGGATGCGGCCGACGAGCATGACGACGTAGGCGATGGCGCTGAGCATGGCTAATGTGACAATCTTTTTTGTGTCCATGCGTCTGGAGTTGGTGGTGTCCATAGAAATCCCTCCGGAAATAAAATTTGACGCCTGATCATTGTCATCAGGCGTCAAATTGAAGGCGGAGATTTGACACATCTTCTTCCATCCAGACTGTACTGTCGGTTTCGGAATCACACCGAATCAACGCATTTGCGCTCGCGGACTGTCACCGCCGGTCGGGAATTGCACCCTGCCCTGAAGACTCTCGTTCAGTTGTCGGGAATATTATACCACACAGGAAGTGGAATGCAACCCCTTTTTTCGTTTGCAGTTATGTGCTATACTGCTGTTCAAACGCTGCTGCCGGACAGCGCCTGCTGCGGCATTTCAAAGCCGTGAATAAAGCCTTTTTGCGCGGAGGAGCATATGTCGCCGCCAACGATCTTGTTTTTATAGACGATCAGGGTCGCAAGAACCTCCTCGTCGGTGTTGGGGTGGTTGGTCACGCGGTAGACATATCGCTTGACCTGTTTGCCCGCCAGTTTGCTCAGATCGAACCCCTGATCGGTCTGGATCTTGTTGTAGCGTGTCAGAACGTCTGTAAACTCCTCCGGGATACGGACTTCCTGCGTCTGCACCGGCTCGGAGTCAACTTCCCAGCCGTAGGAGGCGAGGAATGCGATGCGTTCTTCATTTGTTTTTGCGCTGACATCGTGCGCTGCAGCGGCCGTCGGCTCGGAGTCGTTGGAGTTTGCAGTGAGCAGAACAATGCAGACGATGACAGCGACGATCAGCACGACTGCGGCAATCAGCTTGCTCTTTGAGAGCTTTGCGGTTAAAATCATCATGGCGGAACCCCCATCAAACCAGATTGTGGTACAGCCTATTCGACTCATTGGACAAATATGACAGGCAGGTGCATCCAAATGCTGCAGAGACTGGACAAAATATTATCGGAGGCCGGTGTGGCCTCCAGAAAAGAATTAAAAACGATTCTGCGGGCCGGGCGCGTGCAGGTGGATGGCAGAATTGTGCGCGACGGCGCGGAAAAGTTCGAGGCCGAGTCGG
>CAZUKJ010000002.1:0-7607 GCA_964620855.1 uncultured Oscillospiraceae bacterium | reverse complement strand
CTGCTTGACGGACAAAGCGTGAGAACGGCGGGAAGACTCTGTCTGATGCTGCATAAGCCGGCGGGCTATGTAACTTCGACGGAGGATCCGCGCGATCCGACGGTGATGGAATTGCTGCCGGAACCATATCGCAGCATGAAGCTGTTCCCGGTCGGACGTCTCGACAAGCAGACGGAGGGATTGCTGCTGCTGACCAATGACGGCGAGCTTTGCCATAAGCTGACTGCGCCGAAGCACGGAACACAGAAGTGCTATTATGCCGAACATGAGGGAACAGCCACAGAGCAGGATATTCAGGCATTCGCATCCGGCCTGACGCTGCGCGACGGAACAGTCTGCCGTCCGGCGATCCTCGAGCCGCTCGGGGAAGGAAAAAGCCGAGTCATTGTGACAGAAGGTAAGTACCACCAGGTACGCCGCATGATGGCGTCCCGGTCAATGACGGTGCTGTACCTTCGCCGGGAGCGAGAAGGTGCGCTGCAGCTCGGCGATCTCAGACCGGGGCAGCTGCGCGAATTGACACCCCGGGAGATCGCAGTTCTGGAGTTTGGAGAAAATGCCGAAATCTGAGGTCCTCTGCCGCGGGACAAGTTTTTGATTGTTAGAGTTTTTGGTATTAAATTTTTGCATTTTGACGAAACAATCGTCAAAATACATTAAAATTGCCCCCGTTTTTAAAAGAAATTGCACATTTCCTCTTGCAATTTGATGACAAAAATAGTATCCTTTTGATATATGGCGATTTGACCATACTTTTGGAGAAAGAACGACTGAGGAGGGCTGAATATGTCCAGCCGTATGTTCCAGGGCGTCATCGCCCAGATGAAGGATGCAACCGACCGCGTGATTGGTATTATTGATGCGGATGGGTATGTCGTTGCGTGCAGCGAGCCGAAGCTCATCGGTGAAAAATGGGAAGCGCCGCTGCTGAAGCTGCGCATGGCCAATGAGTCCGGCTGTGTCTGTGACCAGAAGTCCTTCAAGGCTCTGGTGAGCTGGAGCTCGAATTTCGAATATGCTGTTTTTGCTGCCGGTGAAGACGAGATGGCACGCACGCTGTGTGTGATGGCGTCTGTTGCACTCAATGGTGCAAAGACGTTCTACGAGGAAAAGCATGACAAGGGTACATTTGTCAAGAATATCATTACGGACAATATCCTGCCGGGCGATATTTATATCCGCGCCAAAGAGCTGCACTTTAACAGCGAGGTTCAGCGTGCGGTATTTCTCGTTCGCCAGATCGACCGTGCTGATGTTGTGACGGTGGATGTGCTGCGCAAGCTGTTCCCGGAGAAACAGCAGGATTTTGTGATCTCGATCAACGAGACCGACATCGCGGTCGTCAAGCAGATGCCTGCCGGTGCGGACAACCGTGAGCTGCTGGCCCTGGCGGAGACCATTGAGCAGACCGTGCAGAGTGAACTTGCGATCAAAACCGTGATCGGCATCGGGTCGATTGCCAACCATCTGCGTGAGCTGGCCAACGCTTACAAAGAGGCGCAGGTTGCCATTGAGGTCGGCAAGGTGTTCGACACCGAAAAGACGATCATCCACTATGAAAATCTCGGCATCGGCCGTTTGATCTATCAGCTGCCGACGACGCTGTGTGAGATTTTCCTTTCTGAGGTGTTCAAGAAGAACTCCATCGACTCGCTCGATCAGGAGACGCTGTTCACCATCAATAAATTCTTCGAGAACAATCTCAATGTCTCGGAGACCTCCCGCAAGCTGTTTGTCCACCGCAATACGCTGGTGTACCGTCTTGAGAAGATCAAGAAGCTGACGGGTCTCGACCTGCGTGAATTCGATCATGCGATCATTTTCAAAGTCGCGCTTATGGTCAAAAAATACCTCGATTCCAGAGAGAGCGCAATGCTCCGTTGACGGGATCATCCACTTTGGAGACTTTTTATGATTGAACTTCAAAACGTAACCAAGTCGTACGATACCGGCGCCAAGGCGCTCAAGGGCATCTCGATGCGGATTCAGGACGGCGAATTCGTCTTCCTGGTCGGTCCGTCCGGATCCGGTAAGTCGACCATTATCAAACTGCTGACGGCCGAACTCAAACCGACAACCGGCACGGTTGAGGTGAATGGATTCAATTCCAGCCGCCTGCGCCGCTCTTCGATTCCGTACATGCGCCGCACGATCGGCGTCATCTTCCAGGATTTTCGCCTGATCGAGAAGAAAACGGTTTTTGAGAATGTGGCGTTTGCCATGCGCGTAATCGGTTGTTCGGAGAAAGAAATTAAAAACCGCGTGCCTTATGTGCTTGAGCTCGTTGGCCTGGAAAATAAGAGCCGCCGCCTGCCGCAGGAACTGTCCGGCGGTGAGCAGCAGCGTGTTGCCATTGCGCGCGCGCTGGTCAACAATCCGAGCATGATCATTGCCGACGAGCCGACCGGAAACCTCGATCCGACGCGCTCGTATGAGATTATGATGCTGCTTGAGCGCATCAATGCACTGGGTACGACCATGCTGGTCGTCACGCACGAGAAATCGCTGGTCAACCGCTTCTCCAAGCGCGTGATTGCCATCGATGATGGCCTGATCATCAGCGACGGAATGGATGGGTATTATATTTATGAAGAAGCACAGAAGGAATAATCTTGGCTATTATCTGCGCGAGGGCGTCCGGGGTATGTTCCTGCACGGCTTTATGTCGTTTGCCTCCATTTGCGTCATCGTTGCATGTCTGATCATCATGGGCAGTTTCTGTCTGATTCTCGTCAACCTCGATCATTTGGTCACAGAGTTGGAACAGGAGAACGAAATTCTCGTCTATATTGATGAGAGTCTGTCAGAAGCTTCCGCAAAAAGCGTTGGCAGCCAGATCAATATGATTGCCAATGTCAACGAAAGCGTCTTTGTCTCCAGAGAGCAGGCGCTGGTAGACTACGTTGCAGAGCAGGAAAATCCGGAACTGTTTTCCGGAGTTGATTCTTCGACATTCCGCCACCGCTTCCGTGTCACATTGGTGGACATTTCCATTATGGAAGCCACGGTTTCTGAGATAGAGACAATCGAGGGTGTCGCCTATGTCAGCGCGCACTATGAGATCCAGCGCGGCTTTATGACGCTGCAGAATATTCTCAATGTTGCCTCGTTTGCCATCATTGCGATTTTGCTGGTTGTTTCGCTGTTTATCATCTCCAACACGGTCAAGCTTGCACTCTATGACCGTCAGGAGGAGATCGCCATTATGAAAATGGTCGGCGCAACCAACGGATTCGTCCGCGGCCCGTTTGTTATCGAAGGCTTTTTACTGGGCATTCTGGGTGCAGGCATTGCGTTTGTGCTGCAGTGGGGTATCTACGATCTGCTTGTCACAAAGCTCGCGTCGGTGGATACGATGGGCCTGATCAGCATGCTGCCGTTTGAAGACATGCTCTATCCGATGCTCATCGCCTTCGGCATTATCGGCTTTGTGGTCGGCGTGTTTGGCAGCCTGCTGTCGATCCGTAAATTCCTGAAAGTGTAACCCCGGGGAGGACGTTTATGTTCCGAAAAAGAAGACTGCTCGTTTCCATCGTAGCCCTGATTCTGGCTATTATGATCGTGGTTCCGCTGCTGCTGAATGCCTTCCTTGTCGGTGTCAGCGCAGCATCTTCGAGCGAATTGAAAAAACAGCTCGATGAACTGCGGGAACAGGCCAATGAAATTGCCGCATCAGCGGAAGCGATCGACGACCGGCTCAGTGAAACTGAGGCGGAAACGGCGACGACAGTTGAAAGAAAAGCGCTGCTTGATCAGCAGATTGAGATCACGCGCCTCGAAATTGAAAATACGCAGGCTCAGATCCAGCAGTACAATCTGCTCATTGCCGCCAAGCAGGAAGAGCTTGATGCAGCGCTTGCTGCAGAGGCGGAAATGAATGAGACGTACAAGCTTCGCCTGCGCGCAATGGAAGAGAACGGAAGCATTTCGTATTGGGAGGTGCTCTTCGGCGCCAGCAGCTTCTCGGATCTGCTCAGCCGCGTTGATATGATTGCGGAAATCGCGCAGTCTGATCAGCTTATGCTCGAACAGCTGGCTGCCGCAACCGCACAGGTTGAATTGGCCCGCATCTCGCTGGAAGAGGAAAAGCTGGCTCTGCAGCAGGTGGAAGAACAGCTTGCGGTGCAGGAGCAGGAGATGACCGCGCAGCGAGCACAGGCTGATGATCTGATCACTTCGCTGGCTGCCGACGCGGAAGCTCTGCGGCAGGTCGCGGCAGAGTATGACGCGCTTGAAGATGAGGTCCGCGCTGAACTGGCGGAGATCAACGAAGCGTATGAAGATGCGCTTGCAGAGGAAGAACGTCAGCGTCTCGCGGCGCTGGCTGCGCAGCAGGCGGCAAGCTCTTCATCGTCCTCGTCTTCCGGTTATCGTTATCCGCTGCCGTACCGTGTCTCCATTACCGATGCATACGGTTACCGCTACCATCCGATCTATGGCTACTACGCCATGCATTGGGGCGTTGACTTTGCAGCCAGTTACGGTACACCGATCTATGCGACCAAGGGCGGCGTTGTTACCGTCGCCACCTATGGAGAGGCGAATGGCTATTATGTGACGATCAATCATGGCAACGGTACTTATTCTACCTATGCGCATATGCCGTATCTGAGTGTGTCGGTTGGTCAGAGTGTTTCGCAGGGTGAAGTGATAGGCTATGTCGGCTCGACCGGCTGGTCGTCCGGGCCGCATCTGCATTTTGAATTGGTTATCAACGGTTCGCACGTCAATCCGATGGATTATGTCGGCTGAACCGCATACAATAGGGAACTGTGCAAACAATGAGCTGAAGGGGAAGAATTCTCCCCTTCGGCTTTTGCGCGAGAAAGGAGCGTACGGATGAAATCTGCATTTCGCGTGCTTGCGGTGTTCATCGTGCTCGTATTTACTGCAGCTTTGAGCTATCTGCTTGTGGCCAATGCTGTGCTTTCCAATCAGCTTGAACAGGCGACGACGAATACCGTGCAGACGGTCGAACAGGGAGAAGTCGCTGAAAAAATTGCGGAAGCCGAGCAGTATCTTGACACATTCTTCGTGGAAGAGCCCGATAAAACAGTGCTGGGAGATGCCGCGGTATCTGCAATGATTGAAGCGACCGGTGACCGCTGGAGCTACTATGTCAGCGCGGCAGAGTACGAAGCGTACATGGAAACGGTCAACAATGCCTATGTCGGTATCGGCGTCACCATCAGCTGGAGCGAAGAAGGCCTGGGCTATGAGATCATGTCAGTTACAGCCGGCGGTCCGGCAGATGCGGCGGGAATTCAGGTCGGCGATATTCTGACGGAAGTCGAAGGGCAAAATGTCGGCGATCTCGGACTCGACGGCACAAAAAATACGGTTCGCGGTCAGGAGGGGACGAGCGTTCACCTGACACTGCGCCGCGACGGGCAGGTGTATGATGTTGATGTCATGCGTGCCAGCATTGAAACGATTGTTGTCTCATATGAAATGCTGGAAGACAACATCGGCCTGATCACCATTGAAAACTTTGACGCCAACAGTGCGCACTACGCGAAGCTGGCGGTGGAATCGCTTGTCGGCGACGGCGCGGAGAGCCTGATTTTCGATGTGCGAAACAATCCGGGCGGACTGAAAACGGAACTGATCTCCCTGCTTGACTATCTGCTGCCGGAAGGCCCGTTGTTTTACAGCTACCATTATAACGGTGCCAGTAACGTTGACTATTCGGATGCCTCCTGTGTGAAGATCCCGATGGTGGTTCTGGTCAACGAGAATTCTTATTCTGCAGCAGAGTTTTTTGCTGCGGCGCTTTGGGAATACGACTATGCGAAGGTCGTGGGAACACAGACCTCCGGCAAGGGGTATTTCCAGAACACGTTCCAGCTTACCGATGGCTCGGCACTTGTGATCTCCACCGGAAAATATTGCACGCCGAACGGTGTGAGCCTTGCGGGCATCGGCATCACGCCGGACGAGGTTGTGGAGCTGAGCGACGAGGAGTTCCTGCTGCTGTACTACGACCAGCTTGAGCGGGAAGAGGACGACCAGCTGCAAGCGGCGATTGCGCTGCTTTCCGGCGGCTGAAAACGCTTGACAGAACCTTGCGAAATCCCTATAATGCGTAAGAATGCATATAAGCTTTTTAATATTTGGAAGGAATGATCATCATGGCGAAGGAATATAAGCTCTCCAAAGAGCGCCTGCTGCAGCTGCAGGAGGAACTGAATTATCTCAAGACGACCCGTGAGCAGGAAGTTGCAGAACTGCTGAAGGTTGCGCGTTCGTTCGGCGACCTGTCGGAGAACTCGGAGTATGATGAGGCCAAGAACGAGCAGTCCAAGCTCTATGGCCGTATTGCGGAGGTGGAGAACATCCTCGCGCACGCTGTCATCATCGATGAGTCGGAGATCGAGACCGACGTTGTCGGCCTTGGCAGCAAGGTCCAGATTAAGGACGTGGAGTTCGGTGATGTGGACGCTTATGAGATTGTTGGCTCGCAGGAAGCTGATCCGGCTGTCGGCCGCATCTCGGACGATTCTCCGATCGGCCGTGCCATCCTGGGCAAGAAGGCGGGCGCTGTCGTTTCTGTTGAGACGCCGTCCGGCGTTCTGCAGTTCGAGATCATCGCTGTCTCCCGCTAATGTGGGAATTGTTTACGGAGGGATAAACAGTGGCAGAAAATAAGCAGAACAACCGTCCGGAAGAGCTGAGCCTGAACGACCAGCTCCGCATCCGGCGCGAAAAGCTCGCGGAGCTTCAGGCTGCGGGCGAAGATCCGTTTGCGCTGACCAAGTTTGTGGTCTCGCACAAGAGCACTGAGATCCTTGAGAACTTTGAGTCGCTCGAGGGGGCGAAGGTTCAGATCGCGGGTCGACTGATGTCCAAGCGCGGCATGGGCAAGGTCTCTTTCTGCGACCTGCAGGACGTTGCCGGCCGCATCCAGCTCTACGCGAAGTTCGACGAAATGGGCGAGGAGCCCTTTGGCAAGTTCAAAAAGCTCGATATCGGCGATATTGTCGGTGTTGAGGGCGAAGTGTTCAGAACACAGCGCGGTGAGATCTCCGTTCGCTGTCGTACGGTGACGCTGCTGTCGAAGTCCCTGCTGCCGCTTCCGGAGAAGTTCCATGGCCTGACCGATACCGAGATGCGCTATCGCAGACGCTATGTCGACCTCATGGTCAACCCGGATGTCAAGCGCAATTTCACCATCCGCTCGAAGTTTATCAAGTTCATGCGCAGCTATCTGGACAATATGGAGTACATCGAGGTTGAGACGCCGGTTCTGAACACCATTGCCGGCGGTGCTGCGGCGCGTCCGTTTATCACGCACCATAATACGCTCGACATTGATATGTTTATGCGCATTGCAACCGAGCTGCCGCTGAAGCGACTGATCGTTGGCGGCATGGATCGGGTTTATGAGATTGGCCGTATCTTCCGCAATGAGGGTATGGATCCGAAGCATAACCCGGAGTTTACAACCATCGAGCTGTATCAGGCCTATGCCGATTTCCATGATATGATGGACATCGCCGAAGGAATCCTTGCCGGCGCGGCCAAGGAGATTCTGGGTACTTACGAAGTCGAGTGGATGGGCGAGAAGATCGACCTGACCCCCGGCTGGCGCCGCCTGACCATGGTGG
>CAZUKJ010000001.1:0-26791 GCA_964620855.1 uncultured Oscillospiraceae bacterium | reverse complement strand
ACGAAAACCATTGCGCTGTGCGGTGTGATCGCGGCGGCCTATGCCGTCGTGACGATCCTCTGGCCACTGTCTTACGGCACGATCCAGTTTCGGATTTCGGAAGCGCTGTGCGTACTGCCGGCGTTTGTACCGGTCACAGCGATCGGCCTGACGGTTGGCTGCCTGGTTGCCAACCTGTTTTCCACCGTCTCGGCGGTTGATATTATCGTCGGCACACTGGCGACGCTGATCGGCTGCGCGATCACAACGCGCTGCAAAAAGCTATGGCTGATCCCACTGCCGACGATCCTTTCGAACACGGTGATCGTCGGGGCGATGCTGGCGTGGGTCTACACGCCGGACGCCTTCGTGCAGGGTCTGATCGTCAACGGCGCCGGCGTTGCGCTCGGTGAGGCGGTTGTGATGTACGGCCTTGGCCTGCCGCTGGCGGCGCTGCTGAAAAAGAGCCGCGTGTTCGCTGCGTCCTCATAAGAAACCTGGCCCCGTCCCCTGGCCATTTGCGGCATTTCGTCGTTGGTTCCATTCAGTAGCACGGCGAAAAAACGCCTTGAACTGCCGCAAAGCGCCGGCGGGAATGGCTGCAAACAGTTCTGGGCCACATGCCCGTGACCCGGAATCTATGTTTTCTTGTTCGGACTCCGCGGTGGAGCGGCTCAGCTTGGGTGGCTTGTAAGACGACCGTCGTTTGCCCGCAATCAAAAAAATGATCCGGCCCATGCCTTGAAGCACGGGCCGGATTTCTTTGAGGAGGCAACTTGGCTTCCGACAAAGAAGAAAGGACCTGTTGCAAAAATAGAATCGGCGGCAATAGGGACGCGTGTTCCTGGCGGTATAGCGAGCACCGTACCTGCAGGCGATGTGTTGCACGAAGCAATTTGCTTCCTGCAAATTGATAAGGGAGTGTTGCTTTTTGCAACACTCCCTTTTGATAAGCTTATTTGCGGCGGCTGCGAGTGCGGTGCTCGCTATACTGCCGGGAAGAGGACAGCTTGCTATCGGAATCAGCCATGAAGCGCTTGAGTTTGGCTTCAAAGTCCATCGGTTCGGACTGCTGCGGCTGGAACGACTGCGCCGGGCGCGGGCCATTATTGTAATTCTGGCGCGGACCGTTGTTGCTGTAATTCGGGCGCGGACCATTATTGTTTGCGCGCGGGCCGTTATTATTCGGGCGCGGACCGTTGTTGTTATAATTCTGGCGCGGCGGACGCGGAGCAGGCGGAAGCGCTTTCTTGATTGAAAGGCCGATTTTGCCGGCCGGGTCAATGGAAAGAACCTTGACTTTGACCTCCTGACCCTCCTGCAGGTGCTCGCGGATATCACTGACATATGTGTTGGCAACCTCAGAAATGTGCACCATTCCTGTTTTGCCGTTGGGGAGCGCAACAAATGCGCCGAAGTTGGTAATTGATTTGACAGTACCCTCAATAACAGAACCGATTTCAAACTCCATGTGCCGACGGAAGTCCTCCTTTTGTTAATTGCCGACGTCGTAAAAGACGAGTTCGCCCTCTGTAACCAGACCGAGCTTACTGCGTGCGATGTCCTGCACGCCGCTTGCGGTGTTGGCTTCCTCGATGGCCTCGCTCAGGCGCTGGTTTTCCTGCTCGCTCGCGGTGATCTGCGCCTGCAGTGCCGCTGCTTCGGCGCGTTTGTCCTGGATCTGAGACTGCAGGCTGACCAGCGTAACGGTAGCGTATACCGCCAGAACAAGGATGATCAATTTCGTAATCAGAGATGATCGTTTGAACTTCATGCGGCCTCACTCCCCGATGCCTGATTTTCCTGCTCACAGAGATACAAACAGTTTGAAATATTGTAGCAAAAAAATTGTGAAAAGAAAAGCATTTTTTTAGAACCCTGACGAAGAATTTCGCAAATCGGCGAACCGGAGCGAAAATCGACCGAAACGCCTGCGCCAGCAGGGAAAAAACGCGATCGATCCCGCGCAAAAACACGCCGCTGACGCTCAGGAACCAGAACGCTGCGCCGAGTGCCGTTCCGAAGCCCATAAACAGGAAAAAACGACCACGGCCGACATAGAGCGCTTCGAGCAGAAGCACGGCCAGCGCAGTCAAAAAAAAGAGCGCATCGAGCGGGAACTGCAGCGCCCGGATACGGCGGCGCACGGCGCGCAGAATATCGTAATAAACGCCGAGTCCCAGCCCGATGGCGGCAGAGAGCGCAAACTGCGCCGCCTGCAGAGCAACCGGCTGCTCCATCAGCCGAACAGCCGCGCGAGGAAGCCGCGGCCGGGCGCGTCGTCCTCATAGGTGAGCGCGTCGACCCTACCCTCGACCGAGACCTGACCACCCTCGAGCGAGAGCAGACGCAGGTGCAGATCGCTCCCGCGCACAACCAGAGTGCCCTGCGCGGTGTAAAGTACGACGGCCTGCTCATCGAAGCTCTCGACATCCTGCACGCCGGTCACGCTCAGACGGCTGCGGCCGTCGAGATCAATCTTGTGTGCGCCGGTTGATTTTTCTTCGAACGCATATGCCATAACAGCACCTCCTCCGGGGTCTGTTACCATATATATGCGTCTGGGACAGGTTTATTCGGAAAACATGGCGGTGGACAGATAACGGCTTCCGCTGTCGGGAAGAAGTACGGCGACTGTTTTGCCTGCCGAGATATCCCGCAAGGCAACGGTGATCGCCGCGTGCAGTGCCGCGCCGGACGAGATCCCGGCCAACAAGCCTTCGGTGCGGCTGAGCAGACGGCCTGCTGCAAAGGCCTGCTCGTCGGTGACGGGGAGTACTTCGTTGTATATGCTTGTATCGAGCACCGCCGGGACAAAGCCTGCGCCGATGCCCTCGATGGCGTGTGGGCCGGGCTGCCCGCCCGAGAGCACGGGCGATCCGGCCGGCTCGACCGCGACAATGTGCACGGCAGGTTTTTTTGATTTCAGGTAGCGACCCACGCCGGTGATCGTGCCGCCTGTTCCGACGCAGGCGACAAAGATGTCGATCCGGCCGTCGGCATCAGCCCAGAGCTCCGGGCCGGTGGTCTCGAAGTGCACCTGCGGGTTGACTGGGTTGACAAACTGCCCTGCGATAAAGCTGCCGGGACGCTCCCGGGAAATTTGCTCGGCTGTTTCGATGGCGCCGGCCATGCCTTTTGCGCCGTCGGTCAGAACCAGTTCGGCACCGTAGGCCTGCATCAGCCGACGGCGCTCGATGCTCATCGTCTCGGGCATGACAATGACGGCTTGATAGCCCCGTGCGGCGGCAGCGGCGGCCAGCGCAATGCCGGTGTTGCCGGAGGTTGGCTCGATGACGGCTGCGCCGGGGTGCAGTTGGCCGCGTCGCTCGGCGTCGTCAAGCAGGCGCGTGGCCACGCGGTCTTTGACCGAACCGGTGGGGTTGAGGAATTCGAGCTTGGCGAGCAGACGCGCCCGGAGTGCGCAATCCGCTTCGATACGGGTCAGTTCCAGAAGCGGCGTGTCGCCAATGAGCGCATCGACGGCTGTGCGGATAGTCTCCATGCTCACTCCCTCACGGAATTACGCTTCGATGGGCGAAAACCGCTGAAAGACCTTTCCGTCGCGCTCGACAGTCTCCAGCCACATGGATGCCGGACGCACCCAGAGACCGTGCTCGCCGTAGAGTGCACGGTAGACGACCAGTTCTTCAAGTGTTTCCGAGTGTTTGGCTGTGCCGAGCACCTCATATTCCATGCCTTTGAAGTGACGGTAACGACCGGGTTTGATCTCCATAACTGCGCCTCCTTGTTTGTTGTCATTTCCATATTATGCACGGGGGTTCGGCTACTGTCAAGAATGTGGGACTTGACGAACGGCCGGAGTTTTTCGTATCATAATAATAGGGCACACTGTGCTGCATCTGTCACGAAAGGAGCGTACCGGCTGGCCCGGTACAACAGATACCATGCTGACGATTGGCTGTCATCTCTCCGCTTCCGGCGGTTATCTTGCGATGGGAAAAACCGCGCTTTCCATCGGGGCAAACACATTTGCTTTTTTCACCCGCAATCCTCGCGGCGGCGCGGCAAAAAAGGCTGATCCCGCCGATGCGGCGGCGCTCATTGAGCTGATGAACGAGAACAACTTCGGCCCGCTCGTGGCGCATGCGCCGTATACGATCAACCCGTGCGCGGCCAAGGAGCAGACTCTGGAGTTTGCGCGCCTTGCAATGGCCGAGGATCTCCGCACGCTTGAACTGCTGCCCGGTCACTACTACAATTTCCACCCCGGCAGTCACGTTGGGCAGGGCGTCGAGACCGGGATCGAAAAGATCATTGAAACACTCGACGAGGTGATGTTTGAAGGGATGCACACGACTGTGCTGCTCGAGACGATGGCGGGCAAGGGCACGGAGATTGGCGGCCGCTTTGAGCATATGAGGGCGATCATCGACGGTGTGAAGGACAAAACACACATCGGTGTTTGTCTGGATACCTGCCACGTCTATGACGGCGAGTATGACGTCGTGGGTGATCTCGAGGGCGTACTGGCGGAGTTTGACCGGGTCGTCGGCCTCGATTGGCTCAAGGCCATCCACATGAACGACAGCAAGAACCCCTTCGGCTCGCACAAGGACCGCCATGAGGTGATTGGCGGCGGCAGTCTCGGGCAGGAGGCCTTTGCGCGCTTTGTGCGCCATCCGGTTATCCGCCGACTGCCGATCATCCTCGAGACGCCGAACGAGCTTGACGGCTACGCCAAAGAGATTGCGCTGCTGCGCTCGTTGGCAGAGGGGTGATTTCGCTTTACATGGGCCGCTGCCTGATGTATGATAAACAAAAAGCGAGCGGAACGGAGGTGCGCGATGTCTGATAACCATAAGAAAAAAGAGTTTGACCCGGTCTGGCTGGCGATTGCCATCGCCTGCTTCTGTACCGGTGCGTTTTGGTGGGCCGGTGTGGCGTTGATCGTGCTCAACGCCAAGGGTAAGCTGCCCCCGCTGGTGGACAAGTTCCGCAGACAGGCGGAGAAGACGGTTGAGTCGCCGAAGCCGCCTGTAATGAGCCGCGCGGAGAAGAAAAGCGAGAAGAAACGCGAGAAGAAAAGGAAGAACATCGGCCTGCCCGAGATCATTACGGGCGGCTGCCTTGGCGGCGTCGGTGCGCTGGTGCTGATCTCGACATTCTGGGAGATTGTTCAGGTCCTGTTCTGGGGCGTGTGGGACACGAGCTGGCTGCTGTATTATGCAGAGGATGGTTTTTGGGGTCTGCTGTTTCTGGCCGCAGGCGCGATTGTGGCAGGTGTTGGCATCTCCAAGCGGCGCAAGCATCGGCTCTTTGAGCGCTATCAGGCGATGATCGGCGACTATGGCGCAGTATCGATTCATGCGATGGCCGACGCGCTCGGTATCCGCTACGAAAAGGCCTGCCGACAGCTGCAGGAGATGATCGACGGCGGATGGCTGCCGCAGGGTGCATACATCGACCGCGCCAAAGGCCGTCTGATGCTCGATGGCAGCGGCCTGGAATACGACGAGCAGCCGGAGCAGACGGCGGAGAAAACGATCACCGAGGAGGAGAAGATTCTCCGCCAGATCCGCGCGGATAACGACCTGATCGACAATGAGGAAATCTCGCGCAAGATCGACCGCATTGAGGAACTGACGCGCCGCATCTTCGCCTACCTGCGCGAAAAGCCGCAGAAGGCCGGGGAGCTGCGCAGCTTCTTGAACTACTATCTGCCGCAGACGCTCAAGATCCTGGAGACCTATGCGCGCCTGGAGGCACAGGATGTCGACGGCGCGAATATCACAGCTGCGAAGATTCGCATCGAAGGTGTGATGGACAAGCTTGTTGAGAGCTACGAGCGTCAGCTCGATAAACTTTTTGAGGGAGATGTCATCGACATCACGACCGATATCGAGGTTATGGAGAAGATGCTCGCGCGCGACGGATTGACGGCCGATGCGCTGACAAAGCAATAATCTTATAACGCAAAGCCGGCCTGTGACTGCGGTCACAGGCCGGCTTTTTGTGTATCGGCGCGGGATTGGAGGAGTACGTCAAAAAGAAGGAACCGCCCTGAATGTAATTGCAGGGCGGTGATGGGAAGCGGATTGTGGGGGATGAATCGTTTAAAAAATTATTTTACAGGCGTGGCCGGTGCATCTGACAGCGCGAGAAGATCATGGGGTGACCTGCAGCACGACCGGTTCATTCATCTGTGCACGGATCATGTCGATGACGGCCTGTTCACCGATGGTTTGCTCGGCCTTGGGCGGATAGAACAGGCAGGCGACGGCGGGCATCGGGAAGCCCTGCACGCGGCGGGCCACGACGGAGCCGGAGAGCACATAGCGGTTATTCTCGCTCACGATACCCGGAAACAGGCAGGCGATACTGGCTTGCTCGGCAACGAGCTGGAAGATGTTCTCCTGATGCATCAGCGCAAACGGGGGCTGCTGCGCGAAGTAGCGGAAGATCTCCTTAAAGAGCATCCGCTTATCCTCATCAGGGTACATTGCGGGCGTGAGCTGGCGCAGGTCCTCAAGCGTCAGCTCCGGTTTTTCAGCAAGCGGGTTGGAGGCGTTGAGGTAGATATAGAACTCATCGTCGCGCAGATGCTCGAGCATATAGCCGTTTTCCTTGGCAAATTGGGCGTATTGCCCATAAACCAGGTCGCGCGGCGCAGCGGCGACGACGCCGATCATTCGCGAGCGCGTGAGCATGGCGATCAGTTTGTCATCTCTGGCTTCGTACTGCTGTAGATAGAGGTTCGGATAGCGGCTGCGGCATTCGAGCATGACAGCGGGCATAACCGCGCTGCATACGGCGGTCGAGGCAACCAGACGCACCACACTCTCGACACCGCCGCGCTGGTCGCGAATGTTGTTCCAGTGCTCGCTCATGCGGTAGATCGCATAGACGTCGGCCTCGATCGACTTGCCCTTCGGCGTCAGCGTGACGCCCTGATTCGAGCGCTCGAAAATCTTGAAGCCGAGCTTATCTTCTGTGCTGCCGATCGCAGCACGCAGCGCTTGCGGACTGATAAACAGGTTCTTTGCGGCCTGATTGATCGACCGGCAGACCATGACTTCCCGCAGGTAAATAAACTGTTTAAACGGCATTTGCGCGTCCCTCCCAAGAGCCATGCAAATTTTTGTTGTGACTTTCAAAACAGAAAACTTCTATGGCAAAAAAAATCTCCATGGTATAGTTTTAGCAGAAGAATTCCCAACGTGCAATACTAAAAATCAGGAGGCAATCACAATGGAGATCAGAATGGATGGAAAAGTCATCCTTGTGACCGGCGGCGCTACCGGAATGGGCAAGGAGACCGCGCTGCTGTTTGCGGAAAACGGTGCAAAGGTTGTCGTTGTCACATCCCGCAACGTGTCTGCCGGCGAAGCGGTTGTCAAGCAGATCAAAGAAAACGGCGGTGAAGCCATTTTTATTCAATGTGACATTTCCGATGAGGCACAGGTTGAGGAGATGGTCGCCAGGACGGTGGAGACCTACGGCCGGCTTGATTACGCGTTCAACAACGCCGGCGTCGGCCCGGATGAGGTCCGCATTCCGGCGCAGTCCGTGGCGGATCAGGAAGTGCAGTACTGGGATATGATGATGAACACCAATCTCAAGGGTACGTACTTCTGCATGAAGCATGAGATCCGCCAGATGAAGAAGCAGGGGTGGGGCGGCTCGATCATCAACACCGCTTCGCTCGGCGGCATGAAGTTTGTCCCGACGATGGGTGCTTACGCGGCCAGCAAGGCCGGCGTCATCGCGCTGAGCAAGACGGCGGCGCTGGAAGTCGGACCGGATCAGATCCGTGTCAACGCGATTTGCCCGAGTGCCACGACCGGCACGCAGCTGCAGGACAATATGATCGCTGCAAACCCGGGCCATGCCGAGCGTGTTTCCGCGGGCATCCCGCTGCGCCGCCTTGGAACGGCGAAGGAAGTTGCGATGAATGTGCTGTATCTGTGCAGCGAAATGGCCGGGTACATCACCGGTCAGGCGCTGTGCCTTGACGGCGGAAACTCGGCCGGTGCAGCCAAGCGCGGCGGCGTTGACTGAGTTGTTTTCCGAGACCTTGGCGCATTCCTCCTGCGGGCGGTTCTGCCGGACGTTTGCGCGCAGGAGTCTGAAAAATACAAAAACCGGTATCTTTTGAAAGGAGCTTCCATTATGGCAGTTCATCCATATTATCCGCACCTGTTCTCTCCGATGTACGTCGGCAAGCATAAGGTGAAATTTAAAAACCGCGTGTTCATGGCGCCCATGAGCACCGAGCATGATCCGGCCAGCCATGTCATGCTCGACGACAACATCGAGTTCTATGCCCGGCGTGCCAGAGGCGGCGCGGGCTGTGTCCACGTCGGTGAGACCCGCTTTGATCTGAAGACCAGCGCGTCACATCCGGCGCAGCTCGACCTGACCAATCCGATCACACTGCCGCAGCTCAACAAGTTTAACAACTACGCGCATACCTACGGCGCACGCACCTCGGTTGAGCTAAACCACTCCGGCCACTTTGCAGTTCCTGCCTTCAACGACGGTGTCACCACGCCGATCAGCGCGGTCGACCGCGTGATGCCGACCGGCCAGAAGGTCCGTGCGATGACGCAGGAGGATATGGACTACGTTGCCGACATTGTTGCCGAGGGCGTCCGCATGGCGTGGCGCGGCGGCTTCGACATGGTCTGCCTGCACTACGGTCACGGATGGCTGTTCGGCGGCTGGCTTTCTCCGCTGATCAACGAGCGCACCGACGAGCACGGCGGCTGCCGCGAAAACCGCATCAAGTTCCCGCGCATGGTCCTCGAGCGTGTCCGTGAGCGTGTTGGCAACAACATCCTCATCGAACTGCGGATGAGCGGCAGCGAAATGTCGCCCGGCGGCATTGAGATCGAGGACACCATCTACTACATCCATCAGCTTGAAGACCTCGTTGACCTCGTCCACATTTCTGCGGCCACCCGCTTCGACGCCAAGACCCGCGGCTTTATGCACCCGACCTGCTTCATCGAGCACGGTCACAATGCGGAGATGTCCAAAATGATCAAGGACTCCGGTGTCAAGATCCCGGTCGGTGTGGTCGGCGGCATCAACACACCGGAGCTGGCAGAGGAGATCATTGCTTCCGGCAAGGCGGACTACGTCCTGATGGGCCGCCAGTGGATTGCCGATCCGGAATGGGCCAACAAGGCGCGCGCCGGACGCCCGGAGGATATCCGCGGCTGTATCCGCTGCAACAACTGCTGCGACGGTGCGATGCGAAAGGCTGTTGCCGACCATGTTCTCGACGATGACTCGGCGACGTTCAACTTCGTCTGCTCCGTCAATCCGACATACGGCAGCCACTTCATCAAAGAGAGCTTCCCGGAAGCCGGGATCCGAAAGCGCGTCGCCGTCATCGGCGGTGGCCCGGCGGGCATGGAAGCGGCGTTGAAGGCCTGTGAGCGGGGCCATGAGGTCACGCTGTTTGAAAAGACCGATCGCCTTGGCGGCCAGCTCAATATCTTCTGCGAGCGCCTGTGGTTCAAAGACGATGTCAAGCGCTTCCGCGACTACCTGATCAAGCAGGTCAAAGATGCAAACATTCAGATCCGCATGAATTCTGCCGCTACGCCCGAACAGATCGAGGCGATGAACTTCGACGCCGTGATTGTCGCCATCGGCTCGGATCCGGCCCGACCGCCGATTCCGGGCGTCGATGGTGCGAATGTCGTGCTTGCGCCGGATGTCTTCTATCAGGAAGACCGGTTTTCAGGCAATGTTGTGATCATTGGCGGCGGCCTTGTCGGCTGTGAGCTGGCAATCCACCTCGGTGAGCACGGCTGCATCCCGACCGTCGTGGAGATGGAGGCAAATATTGCCCGCGACGCCAATCTGGGCCCGCGCATGATGCTGCTGCGTCAGATGAACATGAATCCGGATATCCGGGTTCATACTGGTGCGCGCTGCGTGTCGATCAGCGAAGAAGGCGTTGTCATCGCATCGGCCGACGGCGAGCAGCTGCTCCCGGCCGACCACGTTATCCTCTCGACCGGCCGCATCCCAAAGTGTGCTGAACGCGACAGCTTCGACGGCGTGGCCTTTGATGTCATTGCGGTTGGCGACTGCGAGAAGTCCGGCCTGATCCGTGACGCTGTCCACACCGGCTTTAATGCGGCGCTGAGCCTGCACAAATTCTAAGCGCGAAAAGATCCCGCTGCGGCGTGTGCCGCGGCGGGATCTCTTTTTTGTCGGAGCGCAGGCGCAGCAGGAGCGGTTTATTCGACGCCCTTGCCGTCGTTCCATTTCCATGCGCGGATCTCGGGCATATCCTGACCGTACTGCGCGATATACTGTTTGTGCTCGACAAGCTTATCGTTCATCATTTGCACCAAAAACGCGCCGCGATTGCCCAGCTGCGGCAGGCGCATGACGGTGTCAATTACAAGGTGGAAGCGGTCAATATCGTTCTGCACACGCATATCAAACGGTGTGGTGATCGTGCCCTCTTCTTTGTAGCCGCGTACGTGCAGATTCTTGTTGCTGCGACGGTAGGTCAACTCGTGCACGAGCGTCGGGTAGCCGTGGAAGGCGAAGATGATCGGCTTGTCTTTTGTGAAGAGCAGGTCGTATTCGTCATCGGTCAGACCGTGCGGATGCTCAGTATGCGGCTGCAGCTTCATAAGATCGACGACGTTGACGAGTCGAATCTTCAGTTCCGGCAGGTACTTGCGAAGAATCGTGACGGCAGCGAGCGTCTCGAGCGTCGGCGTATCACCGCAGCAGGCCAGCACGACGTCCGGCTCTTGTCCCTGGTCGTTCGAAGCCCACTGCCAGATGCCGATGCCCTGTGTGCAATGCTTGACTGCCTGCTCCATCGTCAGCCACTGCGGACGCGGATGCTTCGAGGCGACCATGACATTGACGTAGTTTCGGCTCTTGATACAGTGGTCAAAGCACGAAAGCAGGCAGTTGGCGTCCGGGGGGAGATACAGGCGGACAACGTCAGCTTTCTTGTTGGCAATGTGGTCGAGGAAGCCGGGGTCCTGATGGGTAAAGCCGTTATGGTCCTGCTGCCAGACGTTCGACGAGAGAACATAGTTGAGCGAGGCAATATCCTGACGCCACGCCAGCTGCGAGCAGACCTTAAGCCATTTCGCGTGCTGCGCGGCCATCGAGTCGACGATGCGGATGAACGCTTCATAGCTGTTGAAGAAGCCGTGGCGGCCGGTGAGCAGGTAACCCTCGAGCCAGCCCTGACACATATGCTCGGAGAGCATGCCATCCATGACGCGGCCGTCGACGTCAAGGTTCTCATCCTGCGGTAGAAAATCGACGTTCCAGCGGCGGCCGGTCTGCTCAAAGATGCTTGTCAGGCGGTTCGAGGCGGTCTCATCCGGGCCGAAGACGCGGAAGTTGCGCGACTCCTGATTCAAACGGATAACGTCACGGACGTACTTGCCCAGTTCGAGCATATCCTGCGCCTCGACTGCGCCGGGGCTTGGCACTTGGACGGAGAATTCGCGGAAGTCCGGCGTGCGCAGATCGCGCAGCAGTTTGCCGCCGTTGGCGTGAGGATTTGCGCCCATGCGGTGGTCACCCTCTGGTGCAAGTGCCTGCAGCTCGGGGATCAACGTGCCGTTTTCGTCAAACAGCTCATCCGGGCGATAGCTTCGAAGCCACTGTTCGAGCTGCGCGATATGCTCGGGGTGTGCATCGTCAATCGAAATCGGCACCTGATGTGCGCGGTATGCGCCTTCGACCGGGTTGCCGTCAACCTCCTTCGGACCTGTCCAGCCCTTCGGGGAGCGGAAGACGATCATCGGCCAGCGTGGGCGCGTTGTCTCTCCGGTGGTGCGGGCGTTGGCCTGAATGCGGTGAATCTCGCGGATTGCCCATTCAAGCGCGGCGGCCATCGTCTGGTGCATCTTCTCAGGGTTGTCGCCTTCGACGAAGCGCGGCTCCCAACCGCAGCCGCGGAAGAACATTTCAACTTCTTCGTGGGAAATGCGAGCAAAGATCGTTGGGTTGGCGATTTTAAAGCCGTTCAGATGCAGAATCGGCAGAACGGCGCCGTCGGTAACCGGGTTGAGGAATTTGTTTGAGTGCCATGCGGTGGCCAGTGGGCCGGTTTCGGCCTCGCCGTCGCCGACGACGCAGGCTGCGATTAGCTTCGGATTGTCCATAACGGCACCGAATGCGTGCGCAAGGGAGTAGCCGAGTTCGCCGCCCTCGTTGATCGAACCGGGGGTCTCGGGCGCGACATGGCTGGAGATGCCGCCGGGGAAGGAGAACTGCTTGAACAGCTTTTTCAGACCGGCTTCATCGCGGCTGATGTTCGGGTAAACCTCGGTGTACGAGCCGTCGAGATAGTCCTGTGCAACCATCGCGTTGCCGCCGTGGCCCGGGCCGGAGAGATAGATCATATCAAGGTCAAATTTGCGGATTGCACGATTCAGGTGCGTATAGATGAAGTTCTGGCCGGGAACGGTGCCCCAGTGGCCGACAATGGTTTTTTTTATGTGTTCGCGCTTGAGCGGCTCGCGCAGGAGCGGATTATCGAGCAGATAGAGTTGGCAGGCTGCGAGATAGTTGCTTGCACGCCACCATGCGTCGATGTGGTGGAGTTCCTGCGCGGAGAGAGTCTGCTTCTTGGACATGCGAGCGTTGGATTTAATGGATTTCTTAGCTGCGGATTTTACTGAACTTTCCACAAAGAACAACTCCTTTTTAAATGTGTTTTATGAATTATATCACACTTAGGCAAGAAATCAATACATTTCGAAGAAAGAGGTTGTTAAATTGTTCGAAAAAAATGAAGATTAGAGCAGCGTTAAATGAGGTATGGTAAAAAACTGCCTGCGCCGCTGCAAAGAGACGGCGCAGGCAGAATGAATACGGGGGTTGCGTCAGGACGGATCGTCCTCACGGGTCAGCTCGCGGATCCAGCGGTATCGGTTGCAGCGAATCGAGTTGGGGATGCATTTGAGCAGCTGGTCCGCCTTGAGGAAGCAGAAGGTGACGAGCGGCGACCAGTGGAACACGAACGCGCTCAGCGCGGCCGACGGGATCGTAAACAGCCACATAAACAGATTGTCCACGATGGCCTGATACTTCGTGTCGCCGCCGCCTGCGATGATGCCGCCCTCGACCGGCCACTCATAGCACGAGCCGACGGTGGTGATGCTCAGCACGGTTAAAAACTGGTAGGCAAGCTGATAGGTCTCAGCAGAGATGGAATACAGCGACAGGATCCACCGGCGTGAGAAGAAGACGATGCCGCCGGAGAGCAGGCCGAGCAGCACAAAGATTACCTGCAGGGAGCGAGAATACGGCCGGATCATATCGAGCCGCTTTTCGCCGATCGTGCGGCCGATGACGATTGCAGAGGCGTGTCCGGACGACATACCGAAGACCGAGCAGACCTGAAACACGATGCTGGCGATGGAGTTGGCGGCGATGGCCGTGGCCGACATGTGGCCAAGGATGGCGGTCTGTGCTGCCTGCGCGACGCCCCACAGACCGCCCGAGACCATAACCGGCGCAGCGACCTTGATATAGTCGCGCAGGTAGCCGAGGTCAAAACGAAGCAGGTCGGAGGCCTTGATGTGCAGCTTCTTATCGATGCGCAGCACATAGACGAGAATAATGACCAGTTCGACGCAGCGGCTGATGAGCGTGGCGATGCCAGCGCCCATAATGCCCAGTTCCGGGCAGCCGAAGTTACCGAAGATGAGCAGGTAATTCAGGCACATGTTGATCACGATGGTCGAGCAGGACATGACCGTACCGATGAAAGCGGTCTCCACAGCCTGCAGCGAGTACATCAGCGAATTGGAGATCGCAAAGACAATGTATGTCCAGCACATGACGCGCAGATACTTCACACCCTCGGCAATGACAGCAGCATCGTTGGTAAATATACCGAGAATGCTGCCCGGGATGGTCAGCGTCAGCGCGAAAAATACCGCGCCGATGACCAGCGCGATCTTGACGGCCAGAGAGATGATACGGCGGATGGGCTTCGTTTCGCCCTTGCCCCAATATTGCGAGCCGAGCACTACGATGCCCGAGCCGATACCGGAGGCGATCTGCTGGAGCATAAACTGCAGCTGATTGACGAGCGTTGCGCCTGAGAGCGCCAGCTCGGAATAGCGGCCGAGCATGATGTTATCGACTAGATTGACGGTCAGCGATGCGAGCGACTGCAGCGCGATGACGATGAGCAGGGAGAAAAAGCGCTTGTAGAACGCCTTGTCCCGCGTGATGATCTGCATGGGAACGGTCCTCTCTTTCTTTATTCGACGCCGGACAGGGTGCGGATGATCTTTCCGGCAATCATCAGTCCCGCGACGGATGGGACGAAGCTGACGCTTCCGGGAGTCACGCGCCGTGCGTTCGGGTCGGCTTCCGGGTCGGGCGCCGGAGTGATCGGCGGCTCGTCAGAATATACGACGGTCAGATGGGTGACACCGCGTTTTTTTAGTTCGCGCCGCATCACGCGCGCCAATGGGCAGCCGCTGGTCTGTGCAAGATCGGTCAGGCGCAGGCGTTCCGGGCAGAGCTTGTTGCCCGTGCCCATTGCGCTGATGACCGGCACGCCGGCTTCACGCGCGCGCAGAATGATTTCGAGCTTGCCGGCAACGGTGTCAATCGCATCGACGACGTAGTCGTACTTGGAAAAGTCGAAGCAGCCGACCGTCTCCGGCAGGACGAAGACGGGGTGCTTGACGAGCTGCACGGTTGGGTCGATGGCAAGCAGCCGTTGCTCGGCTGCATCGGTTTTGCGCATCCCAAGCGTGTCGCGTGTGGCGAAGATCTGACGGTTTAAGTTGCTTTCGGCGACGGTGTCGCTGTCGATCAGGTCGAGCGCGCCGACGCCGGCGCGGCAGAGCGCTTCGGCTGCATGGCCGCCGACGCCGCCGAGGCCGAACACGGCGACACGCGTACGGCGCAGGCGCTCCATGGCATCGCTGCCGAGCAGCATTTGCGTGCGGATATACGGATCAGACATGGTGATTCCTCCGAAAAGAAACACCTGCCGCAAGGCGGGTGTTTCTGAAGATGGGCGATGTGCGGTCAGTCGACTGCGTGGTAGGCGGCGCAGAGGATATCGACAGCGCCTTCAATGTGGAAGCGGCCGGAGTCGATCATCAGGTCGTAGTTCTCCGGGTCCTGCCAGTCGCGGCCGGTGTTGAGTTTGTAATATGCGCCGCGCTCCTTTTCCACCTGACGCAGCAGCTTCCTTGCTTCCTTCTCGCTCTTGCCAAACTGTTCCATGACATTGTGCAGGCGCTCTTCGCGGCTGGCAAAGATGAAGACATCGAGAAGGCTGGGATAGTCGCGCAGGATATAGTTTGCGCAGCGGCCGACGATAATACACGGCCCTTTTTCGGCCAGATCGCGGATCATCTTTGCCTGAATGATGGCCAGCTGCTCGTGCGGTGTGTGCATGGTGCTGGCGGTGGAATAATAGAAGGCGGCCATGGAGACCGAACGCTCAAACGGTGTTGCGATTTTTTCATCGAACTGCTCAGCGTGTTCGATCGGCATGCCGTGTTCTTCCGCGGCTTTTTCGAGAATGAAACTGTCATAGTACGGGATGCCGAGACGTTCCGACAGAAGCTGTCCGATCTCGTTGCCCTTGCTGCAAAACTGACGGCCGATGGTGACGATGGTGTTCTTGCCCATAGCTGCCCCTCCTTTATGATTTTTGTATACTGTTATGATACCAGAGAGTCGGAACCATGTCAACGAATCAGAGAAAAACCGGGCCGCAGTCGCGGCCCGGTCCGGGTTCAGGCGGAGAAATATTCGAGCGCTTCACGGTAGCCGAGGAAGTGTTTGCCGCAGATGGTCTTTTTGGCGACGAGGGAGACGTAGGAGAACTTGCGGAATTCCTCGCGGCTTTCAATATCAGACAGGTGCACTTCTACCGTTGGGATCGAGACGGCCTTGAGCGCGTCGAGAATGGCGACGGAGGTGTGCGTATAGGCGGCGGGGTTGATGATGATGCCGTCGTAGACGCCGTAGGCGGCCTGGATCGTGTCGACGATTGCGCCTTCATGGTTCGACTGGTAGAGTGTGACGGTGAGGCCGAGTTCATCGGCCCATGTGCGGATCTGATCGCACAGCGTCTGAAAGTCCTGCTTGCCGTAAATATCCGGCTCACGCAGGCCGAGCAGATTGAGGTTCGGGCCGTTGATGACAAGAAGATTCATGGATAGAGCACCTCCAAAATGGTCTGTGCGTTATGCTGCGGGTCGACGCAGTCGATGGTGAAGTCGGCCCAGCGGCTGTAGAGCGGAAGCCGCTCAAGTGCGAGCTGCACGGTACCTTTCGACTGGCTGAGCGGCCGGCCGTCGGTGGCAAGGTTGGTGATGTCGCGCCGCAGGAAGAAGACCGTGCTGTTCTGGTGCAGCAGCGGATAGTTCTCCGGGCGGGTGACGACGCCGCCGCCTGTGGCGAGGATCAGACCGCTGCGCTTGGAAAACTCCTCGAGCACCTGCGTCTCAAGCCGGCGGAAGGCATCCTCGCCGTAGGCCGAGAAATAGTCAGGGATGGGAATACCGGCCTGCTTGACCAACTCGGCGTCGAGGTCGACGAATGTGCGGCCGGACAGCTCGGCGAGTGCTTTGCCGCAGGAGGTTTTTCCTACGCCGGGCATGCCGATCAGGGCAATGTTGGTCATATCCGAGCGCATCTTGCCGCAGATGCGGGCATTTTCGCTGTCGTCGATCGGCGTGCCGGTAAACAGTTCCTCGGCTCGCTTGGCCTGTGCGACGAGCATATACAGTCCGTCGCAGTACGGGATTCCCAGCGCCTCGGCATCGAGCAGCAGTTTCGTGCGTGACGGATTGTAGATCAGGTCTAGCACACCGCACAGGTTTGGGAACTTTGTCAGATCGACGAGCGACCCGCCGTTATTTGGGTACATGCCGACCGGTGTAGCGTTGACGATCAGCTCGGCGTCAGCGTGGCGATCGAGGTTTTCGTAGTTGTTTTCCGCGCGGCGGGAGATGGTGACGATCTCGCGCGCACCGCGGCTTTCAAGCACGGCGCGGACGGTCGGCGCGGCGCCGCCGTCGCCCAGAATGAGTGCTTTTTTGCCGGCTGGGTCGATACCGGTGACGGCAAGTGTGCAGTCAAAGCCATAAAAGTCGGTATTGTCGCCGTAGAGCGTTCCGTCGTCGCGGCGGAGGATTGTGTTGACGCTGCCGATGGTGCGCGCCGCGTCGGACAGTTCACTCAGATGGGCAATGACGTCCTTTTTATACGGCGTTGTGACATTGATCGCGTCGAATTCCCCGCTATGCAAAAATGCGTCGAGTTCCTCCGGTTCTTTTTCAAAGAGCACGTAGCTGCCCTCCGGGCAGCCGAGCGCCGTGTGGATCTGCGGGGAATAGCTGTGGCCGAGCTTGCGGCCGAGAAGTCCGTAACGCGCCATCACATAATCTCCCTGTAGCTGCCGAGATACTCGAAACGCTCGCAGAGCGTGTCGAGCTCGTTGATCAGCTCGATAAACTGCGGCGAGTAGACCGACGTATCGAGGTCGAAGTAGAACATGAACTCGAAGTCGCGATCAGGGATCGGACGGCTCTCGAGCTTGATGAGGTTGATGCCCAGCGCGGTGATGCGGGCGATGATACGGTAGAGCGAACCGGGTTTGTGCGGGACGGTAAGCATGATGCTCGTGCGGTCGGCGCCCGGATAGATGGCAAGATTTTTGGCGATGCAGATAAAACGGGTGTAGTTGTTGCCCTGATCCTGCACACCGGAGGCCAGCGTACTCAGACCGTACAGCTCTGCGCACGAGCGCGACGAGAGCGCGGCAACATCTGTGCGGTCAGACTCGGCGACCATCTTGGCGGCCATTGCGGTGTTCTCGCAGACGGTGACCTTCACGCCGGGCAGGCCGCGGAGGAATTCCGCCGACTGGCTGATGGCCTGCTGGTGGGAGAAAATCTCGCGGATGTCCGAGAGCTGGCAGCCTTTTTTGGCCAGCAGGTTGTGATCGACCTTCAGGCGTGCCGAGCGGACGATGAAGAACTTGTGCTCCATCATCAGGTCGTAGATCTGCGTGACCGAACCGGCGGTGCTGTTTTCCAGCGGCAGCACACCGTAGGTGCAAAGACCGTTTTCAATGGCGGAAAAGACCGACTGGAAGCTGTTGAAGTACATGATATCCGGCTGGCTGAAGATTTTTTCTGCGGCGATCTGCGAGTATGCGCCTTCGACGCCCTGACAGGCGACGAGCGCATTCTGTGGGAACAGATGCGGTGTGGTCTCAAGCGAGTGCTCAATGCGATCAGCAAGCTCGCTGCGGCCGTGCAGGAGGTGATCCTGATAGGCACGGGAGAGGTCGAAAATTGTGCTGTAGAGCACGCCGGCCGACTGGCCGAAGGTCTCACCGGCCATCCCGCGGATCTGCGCGAGCTTCTGACGCTCGCGGCCGGCGTCGAGGGTGGGCAGGTTGTGTTCTTTTTTGTAGGCGGCGACGTCGGCGCTGATGCCCATGCGCTCAACATACAGCCGCACAAGCTCGGCGTCGATCTCATCGATGCGCCCGCGAAGTTCATTCAGGTCCATATCGGTTGCTCCTTACTTTATCAGATCATGCCGGATTCGGCCATGGCGTCGACGATGGCGATGGCGGCGGCCGCTTCGATGACCGGGACGGCGCGCGGGACGATGCACGGGTCATGGCGGCCCACAATGGTCAGCGGTGCGGGCGTCATGGCGCTCAGCGAGACGCTCTGCTGCTCGATGCCGATCGACGGCGTAGGCTTGAAGGCGGTGCGGAAGACGACCGGCATGCCGGAGGAGATGCCGCCGAGGATACCGCTGTGACGATTGGTCACGGTGCGGACGAGCCCGTCTTTGACGCAGAACGCATCATTGTGTGCACTGCCGCGCATGGCCGCGGCGGAAAAGCCTGCGCCGAACTCAATCCCGCGCACGGCAGGCACACCGAAGACGATGGCGCTGATGCGGCTCTCGAGACCGTCGGTCATCGGGCCGCCGAGACCGGCGGGCAGGCCGACAACGGCACATTCCACGACGCCGCCGACAGAGTCGTTTGCCTGACGCGCCGATTCGATCTCGGCGCACATGGCATCGGCTGCGGCGTCATCGGTCACCGGGAAGTCGCGCGTCTGCGCGGCAGTGGCCTGCGCGGCGGTGACGCCTACCGGGTCAAAGCCCGGTGCGGTGATGCTGCCGATCTGCACGATGTGCGCGCCGACGGTGATACCGCGGCGGGCGAGGATCTGCAGGCAGATGCCGCCGAGGATGCACAGCGGTGCGGTCATGCGGCCGGAGAACGGGCCGCCGCCGGCCATATTCACCGTGCCGTGGAATTTCATCTGCGCGGTGAAGTCCGCGTGTGACGGGCGGGGGACATCGATGGTGCTGCGGTAGTCCTGTGAGCGCGTGTTGGTGTTGCGGATGAGCGCGTGCAGTGTGCTGCCGTCGAGCATGCCGTCGGTGATGCCGGAGGAGAACTCCGGCGCGTCGGCCTCCTTGCGTGGTGTCGACCATGCATTACGGCCGGGGGCGCGGCGCTGCAGAAACGCCTGCAGCGCGTCGAGGTCGACCGGCTCGCCAGCCGGAAGACCGTCGGCCGTCACGCCGATGGCGCTCTCGTGAGAGCCGCCGAAAATGGTATAGCGCACTTTGGCGCCGGAAAAGGTCATCATGGTGCTTGCTCCGTTTCTCCGCCGAGTGCGGCAAAATCGAGGAAGAAGGCCGGGTAGGATTTGCGGACAGCCTGCGCGTTGGTGATCGTGACGCTGCCGGGACACAGCAGCGAGGCGATGGCGGCGGTCATGGCGATGCGGTGGTCGTTCCAGGAGTCGACCGTACCGGGACGCAGCGGCGCTGAGCCGGAGATGATCAGACCGTCGTCCGTTTCGGTGATCTGTGCGCCGAGCGTGCCGAGCACATCGGCTGCGGCGGCCAGGCGGTCGCTCTCTTTGATCCGCAGGCGCGCGGCGCCGTGAATGTGGGTTGTCCCCTCTGCGGCGCACGCAACGCATGAGAGGATCGGCACGAGGTCCGGAATATCGGAGGCATCGATCGTGCAGCCGTACAATCGGGCAGGGGAGACGGTGATGCGGTCGCCAGAGACGGTGACCTCCGCACCAAAGCGGCGCAGGATTTCGAGCACGCCGCGGTCACCCTGCGCGGAGTCGGCGCGCAGATTCGTCACGGTGACGGGATTCGCGCCGATTGCACCGGCGCACAGCCAGAAGGCGGCGTTCGACCAGTCGCCCTCAACGATCTGCACAGTGGGCGCGTGGTAGCTGCCAGAGACGGTAAAGACCATGCCGGTGCGCTCTACCTGCACGCCGCTTGCACGCAGGGCGTCAACGGTCAGGTCGAGGTAAGCGCCGGACTCAATGTGCTCGGTCATGGTGAGCGTGCCGCCGCCGAGCAGTGGAAGGGCAAAGAGCAGGCCGCTCAAAAACTGCGATGAGACATTTGCGGGCAGTGTGAAGTGGTTCCCGGTGAGGTGACCGCTGATGCAAAGCGGGTTTGAGCCAGGGGCGCTGAGTGTCACGCCGTGGGCGGTCAGCTCCTCATAAAGCGGCGAGAGCGGCCGTTCGGGCAATCTGCCATGCATGATGATCCGGCAGTCGGCGCCGAGCGCGGCTGCGACCGGAACGAGAAAGCGCAGCGTCGAGCCGGATTCTCCGGCGTCGAGCACCGGATGCGCCGGGAGGTTCGTGCGGTCGATCGGCGTGACAAAAAAGCCGGTCGGTGTATGCTCGATCTGCGCGCCCAGCGCACACAAACACTGTGCGGTGGCAAGAATATCGTCCGAGATCGTGGCGCAGCGCACTTCCGACGGCGTGTCGGCCAGCGCTGCGCAGATCAGCAGCCGGTGGGCGCAGGATTTTGAGGCGATGGCGGACAGCTCGCCGCCGAAGCGGCCTGCGCGGACGGTCTGGTTCATGCGATCACATCCTTAAAGGCCCAGCGCAATGTAGGCTTTGAGTTCATCGATCGGGAGCTTGCGAAGTTCGCACTTGCCGATCGTCTTGGGAATGACGAGGGTGATAGTGTCGCCGGCGCGTTTTTTGTCCGAGAGCATGACTGCTTCGAGCTGCTCGGCAGTAAAGTCGGTCTCGACAGGCAGATCGGCGCGCAGCAGTGCGGACATGACGGTCAGAAATGTGCCGGGACGGCAGTCGCCGGCGCGCTCGGCGGCGGCGCAGATCACGGAAAGACCGATGGCGACGGCCTGGCCGTGGGAGGTCTCATAGTTGGTCAGCTTCTCAATCGCGTGGCCGACGGTGTGACCGAGGTTCAGGCACTGGCGCTCACCGGTGTCATGCTCATCGGCTTCGACGACATCGCGCTTGATCGTGACACAGCGCTCGATGATCTCAGCGAGGTTGTTCTTCGGGCGGACGAGCAGTTCGAGCAGCTTCGGGTCGCGCAGCACGGCGTATTTGATAACCTCTGCACAGCCGTCGGCAAAGATATCGGCAGGGAGCGACGAGAGTGTATCCGGATCGCAGAGAACGAGGTCGGGCTGGAAGAACGCACCGGCGAGGTTTTTGCCTGCGCCGAGGTCAATGGCGGTCTTGCCGCCGACGGACGAGTCGACCATGGCCAGAAGCGTTGTCGGGATTTGGACAAGCTTTACACCGCGCAGATAGGTGGCTGCGGCAAATCCTGCCAGATCACCGACCACACCGCCGCCGAGTGCGACGATGCAGTCTGCACGGGTCAGGTGCTTTTCAGCGAGGAACTCGAGAAGCTGCACATAGGTTGCGGCGTTCTTGGAGGGTTCGCCATGCGGGAAGACGAATTTGCAGACGGTCAGACCGGCCTGCTCCAGACTGTCGGTGACGGCAGTGGCGTACAGACCGTCGACGGTGTTGTCGGTAACGAGCGCGCAGATACCTGAGCCGGTCGCCTCGCGCACAAGCGTGCCGCAGCGGGAGAGCAGCCCGGATTCGATCAGAATATCATAGGTTTTGGATGCGGTAACGGTAACGGTGCTCATCGGCCGTCAACCTCCTCTTTGAGCATTCGGCCTTCGGCCAGCAGTTTCTTCAGCCGGACGGCGTCGCCGTCGGCAATGGCGTCACGGTACTGTGTCAGCGATGCAATCAGAAAATCGAGCTCACGGTTTAAGCAGTCTGCATTCTCCAGGAACAGATCGGTCCACATCGTCTCGTTGAGCCATGCGACGCGGGTCAGGTCCTTGTAGCTTCCGGCGGAGAAGCCCTTGTGGGCGCGGGCCGTCGGACTCTTAATGTAGGCGTTGGAGACGACGTGTGCCAGCTGCGAGGTAAAGGCGATCATCTCGTCGTGCTGTTCGCTCGACGAAACAGTGATCCGGCCGAACTCGGCCGGGGCAAGCGCATCTTTGACGCGCTGCAGCAGCTCGGCATCTGCGCCGGCGGGCGGTACGATCACCATTGGCGCACCCTTGAACATAGTGGTCTTGCTGTATTTAAAGCCGGAGTACTGTGTGCCGGCCATCGGGTGGCCGCCGACGAAGGTGTAGCCGTACTGCTCGGCCAGACGGAAACCGGCTTCGCAGACGAGGCGCTTTGTGCCGCAGCAGTCGATAACGAGCGCGTCTTTTGACAGGTGCGGCGCGATCTGCTCCATGTAGCGGATCGTATCGGACGGATAGAGCGCAATCAGGATCAGGTCGCAGCGCGAAAGCACGGCTTCGTCGAGCACGCCGTCGGAGACGCCGGCCAGCTCGGCGTAGGTGACGATGCCTTCGTCAATATCGTGCAGATAGATGGAATGGCCGCGGGCTTTGTAGGCGCGTGCCATAGAGCCGCCGATCAGGCCAAGACCGGCAATACCGACATTCATACTATCACCTCCAGCTGTTACAGGACAGAACGGATCGCCGCGACACGGCGGGCGACGTCGTCAAACTGCGCGGGTGTGAGCGACTGTGCGCCGTCACACAGCGCCTTCTGCGGGTTGTTATGGACTTCAATCATCAGACCGTCGGCACCGGCGGCAGCGGCCGCCATCGCCATCGGCAGAACAAGACGGGAATGGCCCGTGGCGTGGCTCGGGTCGACGACAACCGGCAGGTGCGTCAGCTCATGCAGCACCGGAACGGCGGACAGGTCGAGCGTGTTGCGAGTGTAGGTCTCAAAGGTGCGCACACCGCGCTCACAGAGGATGACCTGCTCGTTGCCCTCAGACATGATATATTCCGCACTCATCAGGAACTCCTTGATGGTGTTGGCCAGACCACGCTTGAGCAGGATCGGCTTTCTGAGCTTGCCAACGGCTTTGAGCAGATTAAAGTTCTGCATATTGCGCGCACCAATCTGAATGACATCGACATCTTTTTCCAGAAACAGGTCGATCTGATCGATGCTCATCAGCTCTGTGACAATGGGCATGCCTGTCGCGCGGCGGGCTTCGACGAGAAGATCCAGGCCTTCCGCCTGCAGGCCCTGAAAATCATACGGTGAGGTGCGCGGCTTGAACGCGCCGCCGCGCAGCAGATTCGCGCCAGAGGCCTTGACAGCCGTTGCCACCTCGAGGATCTGCGCTTCGGATTCGACCGAGCATGGACCGGCAATCAGCTGGAAGTTCCCACCACCGATCGCGTAGCCGCCGACGTTGACGACCGTGTCGTCGGGGTGGAACTTGCGGTTGGCAGACTTGAACGGCTCGGAGATGCGGGTGACGCGCTCGATGATATCGAGCCCTTCGAGCAGATCCGGGTCAATGCGGCTGACGTCGCCGACCAGACCGATGATGGTCTGATATCTGCCCTCGGAAATGTGGACATCGACACCGCGGCTGAGCAGCCAGCTTTTGAGGTTGTCGATCTGTTTGGCAGAAACGCCCTGCTTGAGAATTGCAATCATGATTAAACCCCTCCTGTAAAAAAGAAACGCCTCGCAGCGATTTCACTGCGAGGCCTGAAAGTACGTTTGGAGCGCCAGCCGGTTTTGTGCAGCAAAAATCACTTTTACTTTTTGTCAGTAAAGTAAAAGTAAAAGTAATATTCAGCAGCAAAACGAGTGCGCTTCATCATGGACGACTCCTTAATAAATAAGGTTTGGAGTCATTGTAGAACGATTATTTTGGACTGTCAAGCGTTTTCCCGAAAAAACAAAAAATTAGGGCGCTTGACAAACCGAAAAATCTGTATTGTAATAAATTGAGATAAAACGCGCCGCGCACAGCGGCGGCAGGAGGTATTTTCTATGGCAAACGGCAGCTTTCTCGGGCAGAAAACGAAGATCACCGTGGTACGGAAGCTGAAGCTCGACGATGTTGCGCGCGAGTACGGACAGATCCGTCCCGGCGCGGCATCGGAGGACTTTATTCCCGACTGCCCGTTTTTTGAAGAGGGACAGGAGTTCATTGTAGAAACCGGCGGCAGCGACGACTGCAAGCCGGCGGGCTTCTGCGACTGGGCATGGGCAGACATCTGGAAGGACATCCTCATGATGGCCAGCAAGGCCGGCGTCACGCCCGATGGCGAAAAGTCGAAGCTCGACCCGCAGTTTACCTGCTGCACCGACGGCCTGCGGCCAGTCATTTTCAAGGTGCAGCCGATGGAGACGAATGAGTGAGATGAAGATCGTAATTCTTGATGGTTATACCGCCAACCCGGGCGATCTGAGCTGGGAGCGCTTCGAGGCGCTTGGAGCGCTGACGGTCTACGACCGCACACAGCACACCGACGACGAGATATTGTCGCGCATCGCGGACGCGGATGCCGTCTTTACAAACAAGACGCCGCTGTCGGCAGAGGTCATCGCCGCGGCGAAACAGCTGAAATTCATCGGTGTGCTTGCCACGGGCTACAATGTGGTCGATCTGGATGCGGCGGCCGCGCGCGGCATCCCGGTCTGCAACGTCCCGGGCTACAGCACGCAGTCGGTCGCGCAGCACACCTTTGCGCTGCTGCTCGAGGCTGTCAGCCATGTCGGCGCGCACTCGGAGAGCGTCCACGCCGGCCAGTGGGCTGCCAGCGAGGATTTCTGCTACTGGAATGAGCCGCTGACCGAACTGGCAGGCAAGACGCTTGGCGTGATCGGCTACGGCGCGATCGGGAAAGCCGTGGCAAAAATTGCAGCAGCGTTCGGAATGAATGTGGTTGTTTGCGCCAGACAGGTTGACCCGGCGGAAGAAAACGAGTATATTCATTACAGGAGCCGCGAGGAGATCTTTGCGTGTGCCGATGTTATCAGTCTGCACTGCCCGCTCTCGTCCGAGACGGAGGGTATGATCGACCGGGACGCCATTGCCGCGATGAAAGACGGTGTGATCCTCATCAACACCGCCCGCGGGCCGCTGGTGGTCGAGCAGGATGTTGCCGACGCCGTCGAATCCGGACGGATCGCGGCATACTGCGCTGACGTGGTGAGCATTGAACCCATTCGCGCGGACAACCCGCTGCTCGGACGAAAAAACATCCTGCTCACGCCGCATATTGCATGGGCACCGAAGCAGGCTCGTCAGCGGCTGCTCGACACGGCAGCCGACAACCTCAGGACTTTCGTTGACGGCCGTACCGTCAACGTCGTCAATTGATAAAAATCGAAAGAAGAAAGAAGGAGATCCCCGCATGAGAGAAGCCTGCATACAGGAGCTCAACGCCCTGTGCAACACCTTCCGCAAGGAGGTGCTCGAAGCAATTCACGCCATCCAGTCCGGCCATCCGGGCGGTTCGCTGTCCGTCTGTGAGATCCTGACGGTTCTCTACTTTGACCAGATGACCGTCTATCCCGACGACCCGTCCCGCGCCGATCAGGACCGCCTGGTGCTGACCAAGGGCCATGCAGCCCCGATGCTCTACCGCATCCTCGCGGAAAAAGGCTACTTCCCGGTGGAGGAAATGGGCTCGCTGCGCCGCATCGACTCGCTGCTGCAGGGCCATCCGTCGACCCATACTCCCGGCATCGATATGCCGTCCGGCCCGCTCGGTATCGGCCTCGGCGCCGCGCAGGGCATGGCGATGGGCATGAAGCTCAAGGGCCTGAACAACTATACCTACGCCGTCCTCGGTGACGGTGAGCTCAACGAAGGTGCCGTCTGGGAAACTGCGATGAGCGCCGTAAAATTCAAGCTCAACAATCTGATCGCCATCGTCGACTGGAACCATGTTCAGCTCGACGGTACGACCGATGAGATTATGCCGACCGGTCCGCTGGCTGAGAAGTGGAAGGCGTTTGGCTGGAATGTCATCGAGTGCGATGGCCACAATGTCGCAGCGCTGAGCGCCGCGATCGAACTGGCCAAGACCGAACGCACCCGCCCGAGCGTGATCATTGCCGACACGATCAAGGGCAAGGGTGTCTCCTTCATGGAAGGCAAAAATACCTGGCATGGCAAGGCGATCTCGGATGAAGATCTCGCCAACGCGCTGGCGGAACTGGGAGGTGCGAACTAATGGCAAAGGCAATTCGTGTGGTCTACGGCGAGAAGCTCGCCGAGATGGGCAATTCGCATGACAATGTGGTCGTGCTCGACGCCGACGTTTCGTCCTCGACCCAGACAAAATTCTTCGCACAGGCGCATCCCGATCGTTTCTTTAACATGGGCATTGCCGAGTCGAACATGGTTTCGACGGCGGCTGGTCTGGCCCAGCAGGGATTTGTCCCGTTCGTCAACACCTTCGCGGTGTTCCTCACCACGCTTGGATTGATCGCCACGCGCGGTCTGGCGTGCTACGCCAATCTGAATGTCAAGATTGGCGGCGCGTACTGCGGCCTGTCGGATGCCTTCGACGGCGCCAGCCACCATGCGCTCGAGGACATCGCCACCATGCGAGCGCTGCCGAATATGCGCGTGCTCGTCCCGGCCGATGCGACCGCCTCCGGCGCGCTGACCGAGCTGGCCTACGAGACGCCCGGCC